>NZ_JBAKFX010000001.1:0-171147 GCF_037577855.1 Dethiothermospora halolimnae
TAGTGTTATTTGGATTTATGCTACAAATAAGGAGTTTCAACAGATTAGAACGATGGATTGAAAAGGGCAAATTTAAAAAATTATTTTCTAGAAAAACTAAAATACCTCATATAGATACTATTAGAAGGTCTTTAACTGACTTTGATATTAGTAGTTTGTCTGATATGCATAATCATATAATAAAAAAAGCAATAAAAAATAAGGTTTTTAGAAAAGGTACTATAGATGGATTGAAAGTTGTTGCTATAGATGGAGTAGAGCTATTTGATAGTACTAAAAAATGTTGTGATAGGTGCTTAACTCGAGTTGATAAAGAGGGGATAACTCATCATTTCCATAGAGCCACAGTATGCTCAACTATAGGTTCAGATCCTCATTTGATATTAGGGCATGAAATGCTTGAGCCTAAAAAAGATTCTTCAAAAAAAGACGAAGGAGAGATTACAGGAGCTAAAAGGCTTATAAAAAAACTTCATAGAAATTTCAATCATTTTGCAGATATAATTATGGCTGACGCCTTATATTGCAAAGTGCCTTGGATAAAAGAAGTAAAATCTATAGGCATGGATGCAGTAGTAAGAGTGAAAGATAAAAGGCTTAATATTGTGAAAGATGCTTTAGCAATATTTAAATGCCGTCAGGCAGATGAAGAATGGATAGCTGAAAAAGAAAGTAATAAGAGCATTAAAATAAAAGCATGGGATGAAGATAATATTGAAATGGCTGATGGAGAAACAAAAATTAGATTTATAAAATTTAAAGAAAAAATTAAAAAAGGTGATAAGATTGAAGTTAAGGAAGCTTGGATTATAACAACTGATAAGGTTGTTTCTGTTAAAACTTTATGGAAAATAATGCATGACAGATGGCATATAGAAAACAATATATTTCATCAATTAAAAACAGAGTGGCATTTAGATCATTGCTTTATTCATAGCCCTACGGGCATAGAAACAGTTATTATGTTTATATTTATGGCTTTTAATCTAATGCAATTATACTTTTTTAGATGTATTAGAACATTTAGAAAAAAGGGGATGCTCCAAATAGATATAATTGAAGATTTAAGAGATGGAGTGTTACTAATACAGGATTGGAAAAATCCTATATTTGAGAAAACATAAGCTAAAGAAAAACTGGAAATTAAAATTTTGAATATTATGGGGAGGGGGAAAGTGTATCCTTTTTTAGGGCCAAACGGTCTTTTGATACCCATTAATAGTAAAATGTGTATAATAAACATTTTTTGTATGAGTAAAATTTTTACTGGAAATTAGATGCGAAATTTCTGCCAACTTTATAAATCAATTGACATACCTTTCCACTTATGCTAAAGTAAAGTTATAATAAATGGGAGTAGGTGTAGAAATGATCACTTTACAAAATATATCAAACTTAATTAAACTTAATAGTATCGTTTCTTCAAAGCCTAAAGGATATTTTGCTCTACAGGTTTAGCCTATTTATGTAAATTAAAATAATTTTTGTTGATAAGCAGGCTTAGCCTGCTATTTTTGTATATTTAAATAGATTACCACTATATCTAAGGGATGGCTTTGCCATCCCTTTTTTTCTTATTTTGGGGAGGTGAAAAAAATGATCAATGTACATTTAATTAAACATAAATTAAATGTAAGGAGAGATGCTTATGTCGACTATAACACTAAAGGATATGACATATTATTATGACAATTTTTTTAAAAATGTATTTTCAAATGTAAATTTAAACCTTGATACCGATTGGAAACTAGGATTAGTTGGTAGAAACGGTAGGGGTAAAACTACCCTATTAAGACTTTTAAACAAAGACTTAGACCCTTCTAAGGGGAAAATATCTATGCCTGTTAATACAGAGTATTTTCCCTATAATTATAAAAAAAGTTTTACCAAAACTATAGATGTTGTTAAGGAAAACATAGCCCCTTATCACCAATTAGAAGAAGATATGGATACCCTTATTAAAAAAGGAGACCCCAAAAGTATAGACACTTATGGAGAAATCCTTTCTAGATACGAAAAGCTCGACGGATATATTATAGATTCCTTACTAGAGAAGGAATTTAGACTTATTGGTCTTAAACCAGAGCTATTAAATAGAGACTTTAAACTATTATCCGGTGGAGAAAAAAACAAGGCGCTTATAGTAGCTATGTTTCTAAAGAAAAACCATTTTCTATTGATCGATGAACCTACAAATCACTTAGATATCGAAGGTAGAAAAAAACTTTCTAAGTACCTTGCTACAAAAAAAGGTTATATAGTTATATCCCATGATAGAACATTTTTAGATGGATGTATTGACCATGTATTATCTATAAATAAAGAAACTATCCACATTGAAAAAGGAAACTATTCTTCATGGTTAAATAATAAAAATTTACAGGATGAATACGAGCTAAATACTAGAAAGAAACTAGAAAGACAAGTTAAGGTTTTAGAAAAGGCAGCCAATAAAAATAGAAGATGGTCCTTTGATAAAGAAAAAGAAAAGATAGGCTGTAAAGGTGATAAAGGAGCCATTGGAGCCAGAGCAGCTAGGCTTATGAAAAGGGTCATTAACATAGAAAGAAGAACAAACAATATGCTAGATGAGAAAAAAGAACTCTTAAAAGATTATGAAACAGTTAAGGCCCTAAATATAAACCAAAGGCAATTAGAAGATGATATTTATATAACCACTAAAAAACTATCCTTCTCTTATGATAATAAAAAACTAATTGATAATCTAAACCTTAAATTATACAAAGGAGATCGTCTGTGGATAAAGGGGCAAAACGGATGTGGTAAAACCACATTATTGAAGATATTATGTGGAGAACTAGATATAACCGGTGGAACACTAGAAGTTAATCCAGAGATGAAAATATCTAGAGGATACCAAGATGTGGTTTGGAAACAAGGCTTTCTAAATGATCTACTAAAGAAAAATAAAATTAATGAAAATAAATTTAAATACATCCTTTCATTCTTCGATATAGGAGAAGAATATTTTAAAAGACCTATTGAGACCTTTAGCCAAGGGGAAAAGAAAAAAATTGATATAGCTAGAGCCTTTTCTAGTGAAAATCACATTTTCATATGGGATGAACCCCTTAATTTTATGGATATATTATTTAGAACCCAGCTTGAAGATGCAATACTAAAGTTTGAACCTACTATTATTTTTGTTGAACATGATGAATCCTTTGGAAAGAAAATATCAAATAAGATTTTAGATATGTAATCAGTTGGGGGATTACGAATCCCCCAACAACAAAAAAAGATTATTAAATCTATGCCAAGAAAAAAATTATTAATTTCCAGTAACAAAAGAATCATTAAATAATATTTTGAAGAAGGTACTATATAAAGTCATTTCACAAGCTTTTGACATTCTTCACAATAATAAATACTTCCCCCTTGATAAGTAGCTTTTTTTATAATAGAGCCACATCTTGGACATGGATTATTAACAGTTTTTCTGCTAACCTTAGTCTTATATCCTCCATACTTATTATATAAATCCTTCTCTGTATCTCGTCCACCTTTTTCAACCATCTCCTTAAGTGTATCCTTTATTGATAGAAATATATTTTCTTTTTCTGTTTTTGATAGTGTTTTTATCTTTCTCTTTGGATGTATTTTAGCATTATAAAGAATATCTTGTAATACTCCATTCCCTAATCCAGGTATTCTTTGTTCAGTTGCAAGGAATCCCTTTGCACTTAACCTTTGAACATCATCTAAAGAAATGAGATTATGAAAATACTCCATATCAAATTCTTCAGATAATGGAGAAGGTTTTTCCTTTGCAATATCATAATACTTATTATCAAATTCACCTTCTTTAAAACACCATAAACCCCCGTACATTTGAACACTTCCAGTCATTGATGATGAATCATCAAACTCAATTAATAATTGATGCTTTTTAGGCCTTCTTTCCCCTTTATTTTGATATCTAATATTAACTCCATCTCCTAATAATATTATAGCATCCTCTACCCTAATCTCGACAATACCACCAAAACTTTCTATGTTGCCTACGACTTTACCTTTAAGTAAATCCCCATAATTTTCAGGATCACCATGATACCAGGCAAATTTATGGGGAGAATGATTAGCTATTACGTTGACGATGGTTTTACCATAAACATTATCCTTAACCTGTCTAGATATGTTTATTGCTTCAGGAATTTCAAGCATAGACTTTCCTCCTTTAATAATTAGTATTTAAGTATTTGTTCTATATTTTTCCAAAATATCCTTTTAAAATATTCTTTAATTTTTATATTATTACTTATGGAGTAATAAAGACTATTTTTGTTAATATAATTGAAAACATAGTTCTTTCAGATAGTTCATTAAAGAGCTTTAAAATTCTACTGAATATATTAAGTACCAAAGCATACTATTTATATATTTCTTATAAATAGATCCTATCCCCCCTAATTTTATTAAAAATCCTTAATTAAAACTTGTCTTTTCTCCAATAATATTTACATTCTATTAATATAATTACGAATTTCTACTGTTTTGCCCTTTTACTTTGTTAGAAAGTTACCATTGACAACCTAAATAAAAATTTGTTAAACTCTTTAAGTCTCATGAAAAGCTTTGCAGAACTATAGTGAATTATATCACAAAATGTCAAAAAAATATCACTGCTTAGAAGGGGGTAATTTGTGAACTTTTTATATAGTCTATAATAAAATAGCAAAATATTGGTTTCAAAGAAAACATTTTCATGAACCACACAATAATTTGTAGTAAAATGTTTTCATGTCACTTTTATTAACTCACAACTAAATATTGTAAAAATTAATTTATTTGAATTATGTTTAACTTATCTATATATAATAAACATATCAAACAACTTATGAGGAGGAAAAAAAGTGAAACAAAACAACAGTTCAAATTCTTTAGTAGAAAGGTTTTATCATCTCTCTAAATATGGAACAGATGTAAAAACAGAAATCATGGCAGGTATTACTACATTCTTAACTATGGCATATGTTTTAGTGGTTATACCAGATATTTTATCAAGTGCAGGTATTCCTCAAGCAGGACTTTATACTTCTGTATGTTTAATAGCCGTTATAGGAACCTTTGGTCACGCATTCTTTTCTAAGTTACCATTGGCTACTTCTCCAGGTTTAGGACTTACAATATTCTTTGCTACTGCAGTTACTAATCCTGACGTTATGGGATATACTTGGCAACAAGGTTTAGCAGCCGTAGCAATATCCGGTGCTACATTCTTTTTAATTGCTGTTACACCTCTTAGAGAGAAAATAATAAATGGTCTACCTAAAAATATAAAAATAGCCATGACAGGTGGTGTAGGTTTATTTATTGCACTTATAGGATTTAAAAATGCTGGAATAGTTAATGCCGTTGACGGTGGTATGTACTTTGGCGATTTAACAAATCCAGAAGTAATACTTAGTTTAATTGGATTATTCCTAACCCTTATATTTATGGCTAAGGGAGTTAAAGCAGCTCTTATTTTATCTATAATTTTAACAACTATAATCGGTATACCTATGGGAATAACTGACCTTTCCGGCATTGGATTTTTATCAGTTCCACCATCAATAGGAGATACTTTCTTTAAACAAGATTTTGCAGGACTTTTTGGAAGCCAAGGTGTAGGTACAGCTATTCTTAATGTTATAATGGTTATACTTACTATAAGTTTAGTTGACCTATTTGACAACATAGGAACTGTTTTAGCGGTTGCCGATAGAGGTAAGCTTTACGATGAAAATGGAGACGTTAGAAATATGAAAAAAGCTTTACTTTCAGACTCTATAGCTACCACTATAAGTTCATTTTTAGGAACAACTACAACTTCAACTTATTTGGAGACTTCAGCGGGTATATCAGCCGGTGGTAGAACTGGACTTACGGCTCTTACTACAGGAATATTATTCTTATTCGCTATGTTCTTCTCTGGTATAGTTAGTATAATTCCAGGAGCGGCTACAGCACCAGCTCTTATTGTAATAGGTGTACTTATGATTGGGTCTATAACTAGAATAGACTTTACTGATATAACAGAGGGTGCTCCGGCATTCTTTACTATAACATTAATGCCCTTTACAGGAAGTATAGCAGAAGGTGTTGCCGGTGGTATTATAACTTATGTTGTTCTTAAACTAGCAACAGGAAGATATAAAGAAATTAAACCAGTTATGTATATACTGTCAATACTATTTATTATAAGATTTATTACAATGTAATTGGAAAACCATTGCCCCCCTAGATAACAGTTACTGTTATCTAGGGGGGCAATCACTATATACTGTTAAATTTATTCTTCTATATCCTCATATTGAGGTGGGAAAAACTCTGGGAAACCTTGGTTCATAAATTCTTCACATATGTCTCCATCGGGACTAAACTCTTCACATCTAGGCGGTTCGGGACAGAATCCAAAGGCAGGTATTAATAATTGAACTCTCCCAACTACTTTTATAATAATAAAAACTCCAGCAGCAAAATTAATTAAATTATCACTTTGAGTTATGTCTCCTAAAACCTTAGAACTTGTTTCAACCACAATTTTAAAGTTAAATTCATCCCTAGTGTTATCGGGGATAAATAAGACTATGTCTTTAAATATATCTGGTAAATACCCTGTTATATTAGTTCCCTCTTCAGTCTCAACCTCAAAGGGTATCCTTATGGTGAATCTTACCCGTTTAAAATTAGGTCTATTAGTAATAGGAGACATATTCAAAGTCCCATCTACAATAATTCCAGATTTAAATTTAATATTTTCAAAGGTAAAACAATCAATATCAAAGCTTACATCCTCAAAACATTCTCTTTGCTGACAGTGGGAATAAACTTTATCAGTAATCACACAAACCGTTTCTACAAACTCCGTTGGACAAAGAACATCTATAACACTACCTGAAGAAATATTTGACTCCACAATAATAGGGTCCCCTTCTTCTGGAGCAAAAGTCCCGGTTACTATGGCTCTATTTAAGAATCTTGATCCACAACCTCTAAATGTTCCAGATATCTGGAAAAATCCCGTAACTGTTTCCCCAATATTAAGATCCCCAATAACCCAAGTAATGGTTCTATTGTTGAAGGTTGCAGCCCCTTTACTTACATTACTATCCACAGATAGTATGTCATCAAGTTCTATTAAATCGGACAATATAACATTTGAAAGGAACGTATTCCCTGTATTAGTTACCGTTAGCCTAACTTCCCAAGCACTGGCTTGATCTTGAGGTATTGTAAGGGGACCATCTATAATATTTTTTTCAACATTTATTAGTGGCTCTGTTGGTTCTCCTGCTGGTCTAACCGTAATTGCCACTCCCCTTGCAGGTCCTGCAAATATTTCTCCTTCATTTGGATCTACTCCAGTTACATTTGCTTCATTAAGGGTTCTAAAGCCTGTCATTGTAAATATACCTGTAATATCAAAGCGTATTATAGCTGCATCTCCAGCATTTAGTGTTCCCACATTCCATGTTAATCTCTTAGTTACTGGATCATAGCTGGCATCTCCAGTGCCTGGGGTCTTTTCAACAACTGTAACATCGGTTACCGTATCAAGTAAGATATCATCTGTCATAACCACATTATTAACTGGACCTGTTCCTATATTTTGGACAATTATCTCTATATGCCAGGTATTACTGGTATTTTCTTCAACTATAGTTGGCCCAACATGAATAGCTTTTTGTATATTTAAAATACCCGTTCCCGGTGGAAGTGGTCTCAGAGTAATAGTATCCCCAAAACACTCCGATAATGTCCTTGGCCTGCCACAGGTCTTATCCTTATTTGGCACCCTATTTGAAGTAGCCGTATAAAAACAAAAGCTAAGGGGACTAAGTTCTGTTATATTAAGAAATGATGATAATGTAGTAAAATTAATTTGCCACTCTATAAAGAAGTCAGGATTACCATTAAAATCTGATCCATCTCCAGTGGGAACAATCCTTACATTATCCCCTAATGTAACAGGTTCTGTATAGTTTGGAGTAGGTGGTCCCATGGTACTTATACCTTCAGCTTGGTCTGCAAAACTATTTGGAGGTTGATTAATAAGATTTTCCCAAAGCTCTATGGTTCCATTAACCCCTCCACTTCCATTGACTGTTAATAACCATTGATAGGTCTCATCATTTTCATTTGTATTTAGTAAAACCCCCCAGTTAAAGTTATTAAAATCATCTAAAGCAATGGGGCTTCTATCGAGTCTCATCCTGAAAAATACAGTATTATTTTCAAATTGGAAAAAAACTGCAGGAAATTCTTCATTACCTACTATATCTATTGTAGCAGGTGACTCATCTCCTACCAAATCTCCAACACAAAATTCATCTTTAGTATACACTCGCCAATTCGTTGGCCATGGAGCAGCCATAAAAACACCACCTTTAATATACTCTTAAATTAATATTTTATGTTTAAATCTATATTTACCTAAGTCATTTATAACATATATTAACTAAATATAACTAGATAATATATACTATGCTATAACTTTTATTTAGTTCTTTACTTTATAAATTATATTAATAATGAAAGAAATACCTACCTTTGAACCATACTATATTCACTAGGAGGTCTTTCATTGTTTACTAAAATTATTATCAATTTTTTAGATACATATAATTTACCTTGGCTAATCTTAGCCCTAATGACATGGTCCTTAATCTATATTTCATGTTCTTTAAAACAGTTTTTTTACGCACTTCCTGTGGGTATCTGGACTATGGTGGTGGGGACAATCTTAGAGAACTTTTTTATTTATCATAAATTTTGGTCAGATCATTTTATTTTAGTTCATATTGGAGAGTTGGATTTGTTTCTTATTATTGGACCATTTTTCTCTATAGGACTATTATTAATAAGATTTCTTCCTAAAAGTTCCTTTGGAAAGTATATGATTATTTTATTATTTTCAGCTATATCCGTTGGTATTGAGTTGATTGCTATAAAATTAGGTTTTCTATCTTATAATGCTGAAAAATGGAGCTTAATACACTCTTTAGGAGCATACTCTTTAAGTTTAATGAGTGGATTGGGATTTTATTATATTTATTATAATAAGTGAAAAAACGTTATAACCTCAGCACCTGTATTTATATAATTGTTATTTTTATTTTAAAATTATATAAATACAGGTGCTTAAAGTATTTCCACCTTATATCATAGTTGTAACTTATTTTTTCAATTTTTAAAGGATTTAAAATTTCCATGTTGAAATCTTATTTTAAATAAAAGTATATTAAGGTTGGTGCTTATGAAGGAAATAAAAATAACAAATGCCCATATACATAACTTAAAAAATATCAATATATCTATACCTAAAAATAAATTAACGGTTATAACAGGAGTTAGCGGCTCGGGGAAATCAAGCTTAGCTTTTGATATTATTTATAAAGAGGGTAGAAACAATTATCTACATGCCATTGGATTCCCTAAGAATATAACAGGTAAAGATAGACCATTTGATACCATAAAGGGGCTATCCCCTACTATTGCAGTGGAACAAAGATTGATAAAGGGAAGTAATCCCAGTTCTGTTGTTGGTACCATAACAAAGATCTATGAATATTTGAAGATGCTTTACTGCTACGATGGAGAGATTACATGTCCCACATGTGGAAATATTATAGATAAAGATTTGATGTGCAAACATTGTAATACTAAAATAGAAAGATTATCTCCCCAACACTTTTCCTTTGGTTCCCCTACAGGTATGTGTATAAAATGCGGAGGACGGGGATATGTATATAAACTTGACTCTAAAAAAGTAATAGATAATCCCACTAAAACCCTAAAAGAAATATGTAAGCCAAGAACCATATTTTATCATATAGATAAAACATTAAAGGTTTTAAGTAAGGCATATGACTTTAGTTTAGATGAACCCTATAAAAGTTTATCAATTGATATAAAGAATGCCTTCTTATATGGCTTTTCATATAACAATAAGGAATATGACGGTATATTGAGTTATTTAAGGGATAGAATGATCACAACAAAGGGGGTAAGCCAACTTATAAAAAGTAAATTTACTAGTGAAAATATATGTCCCGACTGTAATGGTCAAAGAATAGGTCATAGGGGAAGAAATATTTACTTTATGGAAAAAAATATAGTTGATGTTTCCCAAATGACTATATTAAAACTTAAAAGTTTTCTTTTAAAAGCTCTAGAAAAAGCTAACTTATCGTCCTTTGGTAAAAAGAATATTAATATAATTTTAAAACAACTTAATAATATGATAGATGTTGGACTTTCCTATTTAACCCTATTTAGAAAAATATCCACCCTTAGTGGTGGTGAAGTCCAAAGACTCTTTTTAATGTCCCATTTAGGCTCTAAAATGGACTCCATAATATATATCTTTGATGAACCAACCTCGGGACTTCATGAAATGGAAAAGGGAACTCTCCTTGATAAAATAGAAAAGTTAAGGGACTTGGGAAATACCATTATAATAGTAGAACATGATAAAAACACTATAAAAAGGGCTGACCATATAATAGACCTTGGCATCTATGGAGGACAAAACGGGGGTGACATAGTCTATAAAGGGGACTATGATAATATTTTATTAAATAAAAAATCTATAACGGGTAAATATCTATCCCAAAATTCCCCTCTAAATATTAGGGAAAATAATATGACAGTTTCAAACTTAACACCTATGCTAAATATCAAAAATATCAAAACCAATAACTTAAAGGACATAGATGTTAATATCCCCCTTAAGGGAATTATTGGAATATGTGGAGTCTCTGGTAGTGGTAAAACTTCCCTTATACGTTATACCTTAGCTCCAATACTAAAGGATTATTTTTCAAATAGGGGGAAAAATAGTGATGGATCTAGCCTTTTAGATAATAGAGTGGCACCTATATTTAATAACATAGAAGGACAGTCCAATCTATCCCAATATGATGGTGTGGCCTTTGTCTCCCAAATTCCTATAGGTAAAAACAGAACCTCTATTATGGCTACATATTTAGGTGTATGGAAATATATAAGAAAAATATTTTCAGATATTCCCTATGCTAAAAAAATGGGATATAAATCAGGATATTTTTCCTTTAACTCCAAGGGAGCCTGTGAACACTGTGGCGGTTTAGGTTTTATAGAACATATGGTTAAATCCCCTAATATGGATATAGTTACTTCTACATGTCCAGAATGTAATGGTAATAGATACAAAGAAGATATCCTTAAAGTAAAATACAATAACAAAAACATATTAGATATTTTAAACATGAGCATATCAGAATCTCTAGACTTTTTTAGAGAAAATAAAAAAATTCAGAAAATATTAAAATCTATAGATGATATGGGTATGGGATATATTCTTTTGGGACAACCTACTCCCACTTTAAGTGGCGGGGAAGCCCAAAGATTAAAGCTAGCTAGGGAGCTCACTAATACAAAAAAGAACTCAAAATCCATCTATATATTTGATGAGCCTACTACTGGTCTAAGCTTTTATGATATAGAAAAATTATTAGTTATTATTGATAAACTATCTAAAAATGGAAATTTAATTATTATCATAGAACATGACCCTAATGTATTATCCTTCTGCGATCGGCTCATAGAATTAGGCCCTGGAGGAGGAAATAAAGGTGGAAAAATAATAGCAGAGGGCTCTCCCCTAGATTTAAAAAATGATGCTGATTCCATTATAGGTAAGTTTTTATAATATATTAAATTATGTGAGGTTTTATTATGAAAAATATAAAAGTGAAAAATGCTTATTTAAATAATTTAAAAAACATAGATTTAACTATTCCAAAGGATAAATTTGTTGTTGTCACAGGGGTAAGTGGCTCAGGAAAATCCAGTATGGTCTTTGATATTATATTTCAAACTGGAAGAAAGGGATATTTACAATCCATAGGTATACTACCCATGATAGATGAAAAGGAATACTATGATACCATAGAAGGAATAGGTCCTACAGTTGCAGTTAAGCAAAGTATAATAAAAGAAAGTAACCCTAGGTCAATTGTAGGTACTAAAACTAAAATATATGATTATCTAAGGTTATTTTATTCCTTAGAAGGGATCATAGAGTGTTCCATATGTGGCTCTAAAACAAATGAAAATCTAGTCTGTGAGTCCTGTGGTAATGTAGAGGAAAAATTACACCCTCCTGTTTTTTCCTTTAATACCCCTAGGGGGATGTGTTTACGATGTAGAGGTAGGGGTTATGTATCACAAGTGGATGTTAATAAGATATTAGACAATAAAGACCTTTCCCTAAGGGAAATCTGTAAAAAGTTAAATATAACTTCATCCAGGATAAAAAAAGAATTGAGAGAACTTCCAGATTCCTTTAACTTTGATATAAATACCCCCTTTAAAAATTTAGATGAAGAAGTTAAGGATATATTTTTATATGGTGGTGAATTCGGTGACTGTGGAGACTTTTGGGGAGTAGTAAACTATTTTCATTGGAAAGCAGCTAAGGGTAGAGTCTCCCCTGGGATAATAAAAAGAAAAACCTGTCCAAAGTGTAATGGTTATAAGGTAGGAGATGAAGCTAGAAGGGTGACAGTTATGGACAAGCACATAGCCCAAGTAGGAAATATGACTATTAAAAATTTAAAGAACTTTTTATCAAAGTTACATAATCAAAGTCTATCTAATTATGGAAAAAACATATTAAACATAATATCAAATCAAATACAAGATATTATTGATGTGGGACTTTCCCACCTTACCCTCTATAGACCCATGCCCACATTAAGCGGTGGTGAAATCCAAAGACTCTTTTTAGCATCCCATTTAGATTGTGAGATGGAGTCTTTAACATACATATTTGATGAACCCACCATGGGATTACATGAACTAGAAAAGAAAAAACTCCTTAGTAAAATAGAAAAACTTAAAAACCTAGGCAATAGTGTTATAATCGTTGAACATGATAAGAACACAATAAAAAAATCCGATTATATAATAGATTTTGGTCCCCTTGCCGGTGAGTTAGGGGGAGAAGTGATCTATGAAGGTGATTATAAGGGCTTATTATCCTGTGATAAGTCTATCACAGGTCAATTTTTATCGGGGAAAATAAATATACCCTATAAAAATAAATATAAAAATATAACTAACTTAACCCCTAAACTATTTATGGAAAATATAAGTACAAATAACCTGAAAAATATAAGTGTAGAAATACCCTTAGGTATGTTAGTGGGTATATCAGGGGTTTCAGGCAGTGGTAAAAGCTCTTTGATATCCCACACACTGATACCTAAATTAAAATCATATTTTAAGTATGGTAAATATTCTAATATTAAAGGCATGGAGAATGTTGCTGATTACAAAGAAATGTCCCAAGACCCCATAGGAAGAAATAGACGCTCTATCCCAATGACCTACCTAAACATATGGGATGAGATTAGAAATATTTTTTCCAATCTACCTATATCTAAAAAATCAAATTATACTTTAGGGAATTTTTCTTTTAACTCAACGGGAGCTTGTCCTGTATGTCAGGGTATAGGATATATGGAAGAAAATCTAGGTGAGTTTGGTAAGGTATCCTATATATGTAGTGAATGTGAAGGTAAAAGATATAATATCGATATTTTGAAGGTTAAATATAAAGATAAAAATATAGCAGATATTCTAGACATGAGTGTTTCTGAAGGAACAATATTCTTTAAAAATCACGAAAATATTTATAATATGCTAAGTACACTGGAAAAAGTAGGTATGGGTTATATAAAATTAGGACAACCCACACCCACCCTTAGTGGCGGCGAAGCCCAAAGAATAAAGCTTGCAAAGGATATTGGTAATAAAAAGTCATGTAAGGATAAATTAAATACACTATATATACTTGATGAACCTACTACTGGTCTAAGTTTTTATGATACATCTAAGTTATTATCACTATTAGATCAACTAATAAAGGATAATAATTCTATCATTGTTATAGAACATGACCCCGATGTATTATCCTTCTGCGACTGGATTATTGAACTTGGTCCTAATGGTGGAAATGAAGGTGGACAAGTGATAGCTGAAGGTTCCCCTTTGGATTTAAAAAATAATAAAAACTCAAAAATAGGTGAGTTTCTAAAGGTGGTGGATTAATGGAAAAGTTAGATTTTAATACATCTACTTTTAAGTCCTGGGATGATATAGATATTAAGGTGGATAAAGAAATATTAAAAAATATCGATATAGATGTGGTTGGAAAACTAAAAACAGTAAATGCCATATTAGTACTAAAGGAAAACTATATTGTTTTTGAAAAATATTATAATGACCATAATAAAAATGATTTACACCCTGTTATGTCTATAACCAAAAGTATTATTTCTATTTTGATAGGAATAGCCATTGATAAGGGCTATATTAAAGATGTAAACGAAAAAATATTAGACTTTTTCCCAGAGTATAAATCTAGAGATATTGATTGCCTTATTAGAAGAGTAACGATAAAGGACTTACTTACAATGACCTCTGGAATACTATGGCAAAATCGAGGCATGAAAGAACCCCTTTTAGATAGAATGAAAAGAAGTAAAGACTGGACAGAGTTTATATTAACACTACCTATAGAACCAAACCTAGTTGATAGGTTTTTATATAATAGTTCCAGTTCCCATCTACTATCTATAATAATATCTAAGTCAACTAATATGTCTGCTAAAGAGTTTTCTAAAAAATATCTATTTAGTCACCTAGGTATAGAAGATATAAAGTGGGAAACAGACCCCCAAGGTAATAGTATTGGAGGCTATGGACTTTCTTTAAAACCAAGGGATATGGCTAAGATAGGCCAACTATATCTTAATAATGGTATTTGGAACAATGACAATGTCCTATCGGGTAATTGGATAAAGACATCAACTACCCCCTATTCAAATGGGAATGATATAGGGAAATATGGCTATCATTGGTGGATAAGTAAAGATAGTAGACGCCATATCTACTTTGCTTTAGGCTATGGTGGCCAATATATAATAAATGTTCCACAAAAAAACACCTCAGTAGTTATTGTATCCCATGCCAATAGGGGGCAGTGGAATTCTCCAAAATATTTATTAGACAAATATATTTTGCCCTCTATAAAATAAAAGCTAAGATAAAGGGCCTATCCCTTTATCTTATCCTTTATATCTCTCCCTCTCCATTAAGGGCATTTTCTACTGCCTTTAGTATGATCTTACTACTAATAGTAGCTCCTGAAACATAATCTACATCTAGACCCTGTTTTTCTATTATCCTATCATTTATTTCATGACCAGATTTTCCTGGTCCATGACTATGTTCTATAATATCAATCCCAGTTATTTTATTATCCTCAACCACTACTTTTAATTTAACCTTTGACATTTCATTAAGAGTATATTTTCCTATATATTCTCCATCATTAATATCCGATAAGTCTATATTATTGATTTCTACAGCCTCTGCCGCCTCTTTTACATTATCAAGCTTTAAATAAAAACTTATTCCCCCTACTGCAACTAATATAATGATTACAAGTAACCCTATTTTTAGAGCTTTTTTCATCATAACCCTCTCCTTTTTATTCAATATACACTTTTCTTTTTATATCTCTAACCCCATTATCTTTAGCAAATTTTTTATTATTATGATTTAATAACATAGCCAAGGGTCTATATAATATTTTAGGCATTTTAAATGTTATTAAATCTTGAGCCTTATAAGATATACTACTTTCCTTTAAAACCTCCTCTACTAAAATGGTAAAGCCGGCGATGATTTTCTCTCCCCTTTTTCCTAACTCATTAATTGGCATTCCATCTATGACTGCACCCCCTCCATAACTTAATCCCCCTAACCATTTCATTTCTGTAGTTTTGGCAAAAAATCTACAAGATTCTATTAATGGTTTACAAACCTTTATATCAATAAATCCACTTTGAGCTATTGCAAAAAAACTTTTTCCCTTTAATTGGTTTCTAAGTTCATTGGATAACTTTTCAAAGAACCAAATATTTGTATAGGGAAGGGTATCCACATATAGGGGAGATATTATACCTATAACATCAACATCTATTAATATATTCTTTAGATTATTAAAATCTTCTTTTTGATTAAAATAATCTATAATATGTATTATATTAGCTTCATGCCCCTTATCTGCAGTGATATCTTTTATTGCTTTAGCAAAACTATAGGACGTTTTTTTCTTTCTATTGCTACCATTTAATAAGAGAATTTTCTTTTTATCCATAATTAATCACCTCTTTAATAGATAATAATACATCTTCTTTAATTTTTTCTATATCCTTTAGTGGATTAATAGTAATGGCTCTATGTTTATACTGAAAGTTTATGGCATTTCTCTTAACTAATCTTTTAAAAGCCTCTTTTTCACCTTCTATATTCTGTTCTACTATACCAATACCTATTAAAGACTTGTTCTTATAACGCATGGGATGGAGAAGGTTTCCCTTTTCAACTTTATAAAGGGGAAGACTTAAGGGCATGAATCTATCGACGGCTTTTTTAAGACAGAAAGAATAGCCTCCAAATCTTATTGGTGTAATCATCATAAGTACATGACATTTGGCTATAGACTTATATATATCTATCATGTCATCATTAAGTATACATTCTCCCGGGGCTCTAACTCCACAGGCTCCACAGGAAATACAGGGCTTAATTTTCATATCCTCTAATCTATAATAGGTTACTCTTTTATCCTTAGCCTCCAGTAGCTTAGTTATAGTGTTTCCTATATGACTATCCTTCTCTGTACCATCTAATATCACAATACCCATAGTCCCATCTCCTTTACATATTAATAATTCTCTCAGTCATACAATGAATATGATACTCTATAAGTTTATCTTTTTGCTCCTTTGATATTTCCTTTTCAGTAATCATTTTTAATATAAGTCCGAAGGTTGCAGACCATATTATTTGGGCTGTTAATTCTATTTCATTATCATCTTTACTATGAGATAGTTCTTTGATTCCTTCACATAACATACCTATCCCCTTATTTTTATGGGCAACCCCTTTAAAAAGTACCGATGTATGTTCAAGTATGCTACTTGAGTCATTAAGGAGCATATTTTTATATTTATCCGGTATTTCTAAAGCCATATATATATATCTTCTTAGTGATTCCTTCATTTTTTCTTTAGGGTCATTAGATATACCTTCAGCCGATAATAAAGTTTTTATAACCTTTTGATATTCCTTTTCCATAAGTTGATTTATTATATCCTCTTTATTATCAAAATAATGATATATAATAGGGGGTGAATATTCTATCATTTTAGCAATCTTTCTTATTGATACCTTATCTATCCCCTCTTTTGTAATAATCTCATTTGCTGCATCTAAAATAAGATTTCTTTTTTCCCTTTTCTCCCGCTCTTTACGTTCTTTTATTCCCAATACCTTTTCACTCCTTTTTAATTTCGTTAATATATTTAACACTGTTAAATATATTATACTCTTTTGATAAATATATGTCAATCCTTAATAATAAAACACCGGTGACTTTGTTCTACACCTCAAAAAAAGGAAATCCCAGTGGGATTTCCTTTTTTTGAGGTCTGTTTTATTATAAACAATGCATTTGACAGCAAATTTGTATTATATAAAGGTTTGACCCTTCATAAGAATAGATATTATCAAGTAAAAACAGTATCGGCTAGACATACATATATTTTAATTGATAATTATTATCATCTACATTTATATTATACTATTTGTCTAATATATTTGTCAATAACTTTGATAACTATTTTCAGTTTCTCCATATCCATAACATATTGCTTCTCTTGATAAATTGACTTAATAAGCCCACTTAAAGCTGGTTTCCCTTCAAATGAATTGTAAGTAAAAAATACACTTCCCTTTACCTGGGAAAAATTACTATTTAATGTAAGTTGTCTTTCTATTTCGGAAAATCCATGCCATGGACTATTTGGGTCGGGATTTCCTGCTCTATAGGCAGCTTGTCCAATATATAACTCAACATTAGTTCCCTTTGTGGTATCAACCCACCAATTTAATAATTCACTATAATCTGCTATGGAAAAGCCAATATGCCAATATATTTGGGGCACTATATAATCTATCATTTCTTCCTTTACCCATTTTCTAGTATCTGCATATTGCTTGTAGTATGACTGCATTCCCTTTGTGTTGCTACCTAATGGGTTTGTTGATTTATTTGCCCATATACCAAAGGGGCTAATTCCAAAGGAAACATCTTTAGAAGTTTCTTTGATTCTCTTAGAAAGTTCCCCTATAAGTATATTTACATTTTCCCTTCTCCAGTCATGAATATTTTCAAATCCCTTTCCATACTTTTCAAAGGCATCTTTATCATCAAAGTCCTTTCCTGGATAAAAATAATCGTCAAAGTGGATTCCATCAACGTCATAATTTTCCACTATTTCAATAACACCATCCATAACTAGTTCCCTTACCTCAGGAACACCGGGATTGAAGTATAGATTACCATCTGAATGTTTTACCACCCAATCAGGGTTCGCTATAGCTGGATGGAAAAAATCTAATGAAGCAAAGTCATGTTCCGGTTCATTGTACTTCTTCTTAGTTATCCTATAGGGATTAAGCCATGCATGTAACTGAATACCCCTTTTATGGGCTTCATCAATCCAAAACTTTAAAGGATCAAATCCATCACTTGGCATTACTCCCTGTTTTCCCGTAAGATATTTAGACCAAGGAAAATATTTAGAAGGATATAATGCATCTCCAGAGGGTCTTACCTGTAAAAATACAGCATTAAGTCCCATATCTTTTACATCATCTAAAATCTTAATTGCCTCTTTTTTAAGAACTTCTGCATCGGTAGTTGGCTTTGAAGGATAATCTATATTCAAAACAGTAGAAACCCAAAGCCCCCTCATCTCTTTTTTCTCTATGGTGTTCAAACTAGGTGTAGCAAAAGCTATAGTACTTTGAAATATAACCATAATAAGTAATATAGATATAATTTTAAAACTATTTTTCATAACATCCTCCTTTATATTTTTGTAAAGTCCTTTATATCTTATTTCGTCAGATTTAGGCAAATATCCTTTTAGTTTTTATTTTTTAATAAAAATAACTTAATAAAATAAAAAATGAGGAGCCAGATAACTTGGCTCTCCATTCTAAGTTTAATTTAAGTATTAATTAGACTCATTAACTTTAAAATTCTTTATATAATTATATAGTGTAATTGAATTTGAATTTAATTCTTCCGTTGATTCCGTTACACTTTGGGTAGCAGATGCCTGTTCATTAATGCCTATGGATATCTCCTTAGTTTTATCAGATATTTTTTCAACTAGATTAGAAGATTCCTTCATTGCAAGGGTCATTTCCTTTGTAGATTTTTCTTGCTTTATATAGCCCTCTAGGGTTTCTTCAGACATTAATGTGATCTTACTGACACCATCTGATATATTACCAAACTTAGTTGTTATGTCATCCATCTGATAATTAACTTCTTTTACATTTTCAACTGTAGTCTTTATGGCATTTTTCGATTTCTCGGATTCTTTTTGTATCTCTCCTAATATTGATTCGATCTTTTTCGTCTCCTCTTGACTTTGATTAGCTAGTTTACTAATTTCATCGGCTACAACTGCAAACCCCTTGCCAGCCTCCCCTGCCCTAGCAGCTTCTATAGCAGAATTTAATGATAATAAATTGGTTTGATCGGCTATACTTCTAAGACTATCTACTATCCCCTTTATTTCTTGGGCATTTTCATATAAAGTAGATATACTTTCATTGGTTTTATTTGAATCATTTACAGTGCTTTTAATGGATACTTCCATCTTTGCGACTATATCTTTCCCTGAACTAACAAGATCAAATATATCCTTAGCATCTTTATTTAATTCACGGAATTTTTCTGTGGCCTTTTCTGTATCCTCTAGCATATTTTCTGATTTTAGGTATGTGTCATTAACGAAATTAAAAACCTCTTCCGCATCAGACTGTATTAGATTTGTATTGCTAGCTAGCTGTTCTGTAGTAGCAGAAGTTTCCTCAGCCATAGCTGAAATATTAGCCGATGAATCCTGCATGGTATTAGCACCGACCTTTATCTTCAGTATCATCTCATCAAAGTATTCTAATATTTTATTGAAGCTTTTAGAAATAACCCCTATCTCATCTTCAACAATATATGGTATTCTTTCTCTTAAATCTCCTTGGGATACCTTTGTTGCTATCTCCTGTACTGTAATAAATGTATTATGTATATTTCTATTTAATAGTAATGCAAAGGTAACTGAAAGTCCCACAGCAGCTATAAACTCCATAATCATTGGAACAGTGAGATACTCAACTCTAGTATACCCAACCATGATTAGACCAAAGACACTGGAAAACATACCTAATATATAGACCGCTAAAAATATAAAGGCTATCTTTATCTTTTTTGAAAAACCTAAAAAGTTTAATGTCTTTTTACTATCTTTAACTTCATGAAGATTATAATGATATATTATATTTGAAAATTCATTTTCTGAAATAAGATAAAATATAGGTCCTTCAACTAAACCGGTAAATAATAACAATAATCCAAAGGCAATAATATCTTTAAAACTTGCCATTCCCATAGGTATAAGGGGCCCCACAGCCACTATAGGTCCTATTATTGAATATCTAAGAATGATAGCTATAGCATCAAAATATGGCATATTTATTAGTCTATTTTTTATATAGATACAATCATCTTGTCTAATATTATCCTTATCATTTTCTAATATGTTAAAAGCTTTTTTAAGATAGAAATGTCTTACTATAACATGGATTAACATTGTAACGGTAGAAGCTATTGTGGCAGCAATAAGGAAGGGCACTGGATTATTTCTAGCAAAATCAAATCCCATAATAGCGAAAAGTATAATAACCGGTACTGGAAATAGGTACGTAATCAACTCTTGCTTTGCCAAAATTCTTTTCATAATCTTTTTCGTATTCATAGATAACCTCCTTTAATTTTAAGTACTTTCGATAAATTTCGACTTTATATACCATTTTATTATACCATAATTTTTATATATTAGTAAATATATAAGCAAAAGGAAAGACCCACTCTAGTGGATCCTTCCTTTTGCTTATATTCTCCATAATGTTTACTTATTAAAATAATTAATATATCCAATCTGCCGGTAAGAAAAATGTCCAAGGTGCTGTAATAATAGCAATAGTCATTGCAATTTTAAATCTTAAGGCCTTTTCTTTAATATGCTTTTCAAATACAAGTTTATAATTAAATAAAAATATAAATCCTGCTGATACAAATACAGCACTTATTATTATTATTGAGGCAATAGGGTTAGTAAAAGGATGATAAGATAGGGCACCTACCACTTGATTTAATACTTTAAATTTATCCCCTAAAAGAATTATTAAAAATAATATTCCAGCCCCTATAAAATCTGCTAAAAATCCATATAGCCAAACCTTTAATATATTCTTTTTATAGAATATCTTTAAATTAAATCCCTTGTCCTTTAATTTATAAACATAAAAACAAATCATTATCATTAAAGAATCTATAACATAATTTCCTAAGATAGTTATAAATATAACTGGTGGAAAAAATAATAGAAACCATATAGGAAAAATTAAGTTATATAGTTTAGTTGTTTTCTTCATATTTTCTAAGTCCCCTTTTCTTTATTTATCAAATATATCCGATATTTTATGCTTCAATTTATTAACAATTGTTTCTTTCAATGATTTCTCGAGCTCTTCTGGATTAACCTTTGTTACTTTCCATGAATTTTCGACACAAATTTCCATAATTTCATTTATTATAAATCTATGCTCTTTATTTTCAGATCCCCAACTTAACATAAGAGTTCCAGTTTTTCCACCACTTACAATATATTCTATGTCGACTCTATTATCATCAATAAACTTTAAAATTATAACTGATATTAATGTTGAGCTAATCCTCATATAGTACTTTCCCTCATAATCATCATTGTATCTCCATCTTTATAGATGTATGAACTACTATTGTATTAATACAAATTTTTTCAATGAAAATATCTTTAATTTCTATTATGATAATCGTTGTAGATTTATATGCTATATTTGATTCTTATAAGAATCTAAAAAAAATAAACTGGAAATCCGTTAAAGATGATTAGTTTAAATAAGTCGCTAAAAATCAACCATAAAAGGTATAAAAAATATATATACTTATATTATTATCTCTATATTTCATCCTTAGATTCTTTTTAAATTTTGGACAAGTAGGTATCCAATCAGGGATAAATCCTGCAATTTATTATTCTGCTTCTATAACACACGGAATAGGAGAGATTTTTGTACTCTTTATAGTATTTATCTTTACAATGGAACAATTTATACTTTGGATAAAATTCTTTAAAAACAAAAATTTTGTTGAAGTAGAAAATTTCTATAAAAAATTTTTAACAAAAGTACTTTTACTCATTAGTTTGATATTACTATTTAGTGCTTGTTTTGAGGTGCTAATCTCAAATCGTTTAATAAATATTATATACAATTAAAATATAATAGGAGGATGATGAGGAATAATTATGAAAGTTAAAGTGAATTCAAACAACTTAATTATAAAGAAGAAAAAAGATCTTTCTCTAATACCACTATCGAACATTTTATACATAGAAAAATTTGGTAACATAAGTGTTATTAAAACTAAACAACACGAATTCGAAGTAAGAATAACTTTAAAAGATCTTGTTACACTATTACCCCAATATTTCATAAGAAGTCATAGATCCTATATAATTAACACAAGATTAGTAACAAAATTAAAACATATGAAAAACGATTTGTATAAAGTTGTTTTTAATATAGATGATTATGACTACGCATTTCTAAAGAAAAAAGAAATTAATAAAATAATTAATGATTAATACGTAAGGATATCATCGATTACAAAATAAATAATAGAGTTATATACAATAAAAATTAAAAAAATAAAAGTTAGCCTCAAAATATGCTTAATAAAACATATGACTTTTTGTAAAAAATAATACGCATTATACAAGAAAAATATCAATTCAACCTCCCTATGATGAAATCAATTATATATAATTGATTTCATCATAGAAAAACAAAAACCTATTGGCCAGAATATAGTAATTTAAGCGATCGTAAAGTTTTACAATCGACTAGATATGTGAAGATAAGTAAGGAGGGAAATATAAATGTCTTTAAGCTTAAAAGTAAATAATCTATATAAAAGTTACAAAAAACAAAAGATTTTAGAAGGTATTTCATTTCAAATCAATAAAAATGAAATAATAGGGCTTATTGGTAACAATGGTGCAGGTAAAACAACTTTAATGAAATGTATACTACAATTAACAAATATAGATAGTGGTGAAATTTTAATAAATAATATAAATATAAAAAAGAAACTTTGTTTTAAAAATGTTGGCTCCGTCATAGAAACTCCTAAATTATATGGATACATGACTGGATATGAAAATTTATATGCCCAATCTTTGCTTTACAATCATATCTCCAAGGATCACATCATTTCATTGTCTAAAGAACTAGGTATATACAATTCTTTAAACAAAAAAGTTAAAAACTATTCTTTAGGGATGAAACAAAGATTATCAATCGCACAAGCCCTATTAAACAATCCAATATTATTAATATTAGATGAGCCTATGAATGGACTAGACCCTCAAGGAATATATAAATTAAAGCAATATCTTAAAAAGATATCTAGAAATACTAGCATATTAATTAGCAGTCATATATTGTCACACATAGATTATTTATGTGACACAGTGCTTATGTTAAAAAACGGAAAAATTGTCAATTTAGATTTAAATAAACATAATAAAAAGTCTACAATATTCGAAACATCTAATTCTAAAAAATCAATGGAAATTTTAAATAATTTTAATAAAAATAGTAAATATATAAATTCACATAAAATAGCTGTAGAATTGAACAAAGAAGAGATACCTATTTTTATAAAAAAGTTAGTAAACAATAATGAAGAACTATTGAATGCTAATATTCAATATAAAAGACAAATTGGGTCTACAGATAACCTTTCTGATAATCTTAGAAACATATTTAATGATAATATTAAATTAAATTCTTATTATATAAATAACAATATTAACCCTAAAGAAATGAACTTGTGGAAATTTTTAGATGAAAGTAGTATACTAACTTTAATAATTATTATATATGGAATAATTACCTCTAGCTCAAATCTTCCTAGAGAAATAAATAATGGAACTCTAGGATTATTAGTAACAAAACATTATAAAAGAAAAGAAATTTTTTTTAGGAAAATTATTAAGTTTTGTACTTTTAAGTTTAATGCTATTTATTTATTTGTTTATAATCACATTTATAACTGGTATTCTATTATGGGGAATAGATGGTATTGATATACCAAAAACTATAATTACTTCTAATGGATTTAAAAAAATAAATATAATTGAAAGTTTAAGCTTCAAATATTTATCTTATTTCGTAACAATGTTAAATTTCACTGTGTTAGTTTTTTGTATTTCATCTATATTCAATAGTGTATCAGTTTCCTATGTTATTTCAATAAGTATTTTATTTTTCGGCGCCTCTCTAAGTTCCATATTTAAAAACTATAACTGGTACAAATATTTATATTTTAGTAATTTAGACATTAGTATTTATTTAGGTAATTACAACAAATTAATTAATGGATTATCTCTCAAAGAGACAATAATAAAGCAGTTAATATGCATGTTATGTTTTATATTTACCTCATTTTTTTTATTTAAAAGCAAAGAAATTAAGTCCAAAAATTAAGATGTGAACAGTTATTTAGAGATTATTTATAATATATTTAAAGGAGATGAATTTAAATGAGTATTTATTATATGGAACAACAAACATTTTCCACAAAAGATAAGTATCAAATATATGATACAAATAGACAACAAATATTAGAAGCTACTGGAAATAGATCTACCGGGACTTTCGATAGAGTTTTTGGGAACTTTTTTTCTATAGGATATACATTAAATGTAAATAATATAGAAGGAGAATTGGTATTTACACTTAATAAAAAAAGAGGATTTATTTGGAGTCATTATGATATGTTGGTTAATAAAGACCTACATGCTTCAATACAAGAAGAGAAAAGTTTGTTTAAATCTAATTTAATTATAAATAGTTCATTGGGTGAATACAAAGTTAATGGAGATGTATTTGCCAAAAACTTTACTATTAATAAAGCCCAAAATACAGTTGCAAAAATCAAGAAAAAAACATTCTCTTTTGGTGATAGTTATGAAATTTCTGTATATGAAGAGGATAATTACAAGTTATTCATAGCAACAGCTATAGCAATAGATAATTGTAAACATAATTAAATATAATTATCTGTATACTTATATATATTGCTTTTAATTCACTCTAAACATTTTAAATACTCGTATATATTTTTATCAAAATGAAAACTAAAAGGAATATATTATGTTTTCAAAATCAATAGAACTGTAAATAATTATGTATATATATCATTAAATGTTTACAATTCTATTGATTTATCCCCAGTTAATAAAAAATAGATACTTATATACTTTTGCATTTTTACTAACTAACTTTCTATAGTGCCGTAATAAAATAACAATGGATATTAAGATTTTTTTATTTTTATAACACCCTTTAAAAAACTAAAATATATTAGATACCCCCTTTATAATATCTATTAGCATATAGCTTATATACTCCTAAATGGATTATTATAAAAACAATTGAAATAATAAGAGCATATAAAGTCCCTATATCCCCATATCCATATGAACTATTAGTATAATAACTATATGCAATATTTATTATTACTGCATATAAAAATGGTATAAAGTAAATTACTAATATTTTTTTGATACCATTTTTTAATTTCATTTTCCCTTATTCCAATTCTATAAAGACTATGATATTTCTGTTTTTCATCTTTATACTCCATTTTTAATTTAAAATGTCATACTTTTTATCTAAAAGTAGGGGAACCATAATATTTTCCTTTACAGTTAAGCTAATAAGTAGGTTAAAGTCCTGAAACACCATGCCAATATTATTTCTTCTAAACAATGATAATTCATTCTTTTCCATTTTACATATATCTTTACCTTTTATCTTTATTTCACCTTTATCACAATTATCTATCCCCGACGCTACATTTAATAAAGTGGTTTTCCCACTTCCCGATGATCCCATAATACCTACAAACTCATTGTCTTTTAATGTTAGGTTTATATTATCTAATACTACCTTACTCACTTTTTTGTTGTTACTATACTTTTTATATACATTTTTTATTTCTAATATATTCATAATAGTTAGTCCTTTACTTTAATATTTTTTTAAACCTGGGACAAAGGGACAGTCCCTCTGTCCCAGGTTTTACTCTTCACCTATATAATCATTAACATCTACTAATTCAACCTCATCACTTTCTTGTAAAAATTGATTTAATAAGTATATATGGCTACTTCCTATTAAAACTAGTATTCTCTCTTCCCCAGATGATGCTAGACGACAAATGTTTGAAAAAAGAATTAAGTTACGTTGATACCACCATACTAACCAGTCAATGCCTACATACTCTCCTATATTACCAATACGAGCCATATTTATGTACTGTTTATGACTCCTTTTGATTTCACCTAGATTATTACAAATTTTATACATCTCTAATATACTTTTATTTGTATCAAGCTTAAAAATTTCTCCTTGAAAAATCTTATTAAATAACTCCGGTTGATTTGTTTCTGCCCAACCATGGACTTCTCCATAGGGTCTAGTGGCAACTCCTACTTCCATCCAGTCAATAGGATATACCCTTTCATGTCCTAGTTCTGAAGCTATAGGAAAGCCCACCTGCTGATCTTCCCTTGGTTCTAATTTAAGTTGTCCTTCTGTATATGCCTTATATTTATTATTGATAGTTTTTTCTTCTTCTGTAACAATTTCTAATGCAACTTTAGTTGGGTTAAAATCCTTTAGTCTATCTATGACTTCTCTTATTTCCCTTTGTCTCTTTTCAGACAAAAGATCATCTACTTCTGTGCTATACATATCTGAAGATTTTCTCATATGAAATGTACCCACTAGAAGTACCTTAGGCTTCGGAGAAGATCTTTTCATTTTCTGTACCCCCTTTCACTAAATATCCATGATAGAAGCTATATTGCCATATAAAATCTTTTCTATTTCCCCTTCATTGAAATCCGTTTGATTCAATATAGAAAAATATCCTTCATAATTACACTCAGGATAATCAGTACCAAATATTAAACGATCTGAACCAAACATTCTTAAGATACGATTAGTCTGTTTAATGCCATATAACATAACTAGCTCTGGTAATATAAATGAAATATCGACCCATGTACAGCCGGAAAAGGCATCTAGATATTTCATACCTCCCATATGGGCTGTAATAAATGTGATATCTGTAAATACTTTTATCATTTTATTGATTTTATCTGGGGCACAACTATCATGAAAGCCTGTCCTACAGGGATTGCTATGATACATAACAGGGACATCTAACTCTGCTGCTTTTCCCCATGTACATTCTTCCCCTTGATATTTAATAAATTCTAGTCTTTTATCTTCGGGTAATATATGTATATGGGCGTCTATTTTTCTAGCTTTATTCCAGTCCATATTATCCCCCTTAAAACAATATTATTTCGTTATTTTTTTCAATTATATATTCATTATAGCATATTATGGTAGTACCAGAAGACAATAAAAGATACTCAATAAATTGAATACCCTTATTTAAAACTATACATCTCTTTCAACTTTTCTATCATCTCAAAAACAACAGGACATATACTAGAAAACTCAATTATACTATACAAACTAAATAACCTATTCGGTTCATTTGTAAAGGGCTAATCCCTGCAATTCTCTGGTTTACATTTTTCAATCTTACAGCTATTATCTTTCCCTAAAAAACAGCAGGGCTCTTCCTTTA
This sequence comes from Dethiothermospora halolimnae, assembly GCF_037577855.1. Taxonomy (NCBI): domain Bacteria; kingdom Bacillati; phylum Bacillota; class Tissierellia; order Tissierellales; family Thermohalobacteraceae; genus Dethiothermospora; species Dethiothermospora halolimnae. The sequence goes on from NZ_JBAKFX010000001.1 coordinate 27,980, forward strand.
CCCTATAACCATTGGGCGTCACTTTTATATACTTGTCCTTAAATTCTTCTTTTGTAATATTAAGCTCACTTGCAGCTGGTTCTATTTCATTTTCCTCAAAAGCTATGGAATAAACTTTACAACAATTTCTGCACTTACTACAATCATAATCTTTAAATAACTCTTCATGTAGCTTAGAAAACTAACTATCTATTTTAGATGGGTCCCCATGTATTTTTAGGTATCTTCTGAAAGCATAACTTCTGTTTTCAACTTTTTTAAACTCTTTTTCTACTTTTGATTTTACTTTACATGATAATATAGTCTATATTAGGGAGGTTTTTCTATGTTATTTAAAAAACTATTAATATTAAGTCTTGTATCGTTGTTACCTTTTACTCCTTTAAATAACAGTAATAATCTATATCAAGGAGTAAAAATTCCAATTCCTTTAAATAAGACATCTGATAATATTAGTTCAAAGGTCTATTCCATATTAAAGGATACAAAGACACCTTTAGAATCTGATATAATACATAATATAAATCAAAAATATGGTAATGATAATATTGTTAAAAATGGTTATAAATATTTTTTTAAACAGTTAAATGGAGGCGGTAGACACGAGCTTTCTATTCCTAAGAACAAAGTTTTAAAAGTTGACTATTATCTGTTAAATGACGGTGGGGATCTTCATTTAAAGATATATGATGATGATAATAATATTATAAAGACCATAGATCCAAATTCAAAAGGAACAATTGAAATTAAATTTCATAAACCAACCCATGTTCATATAGATACAATAGGTAAAGATACCCACTGCTATGTTAACGTGAAGTGGAATATTAAAAAGTAAAGGAATATATCCTCAGCTCCATAAATTTATTGAACTATGATGATCCTGAGATTATTTTTAAGGCTGTGGAGTAGGTTAGCTATCAACGGGCAACATGACGGGATAAATACCCTTTCTGTTAGGGGAGTAATTGATGTTGGTAACAAGGGGGTATCCCTAGTACTATGAAAATTAATTAAATTAAAAATCCTTCATAGCTAATATTATTTCCTTACTGATATCATAATAGGACTTACTAGAAGGCGTTGGTGTTGCTTGAATTACTACAACCGTTTTATATTGTGGATACACATTTACTTCCTGTCCTCCGAAACCACGACAACTATATCCATGGTTAGATAACCATAGGAGATAACCATACTCTGAATTTTTCAAACTGGATAATGTGGCCTGACGTATATATTCTTCTGATACAATTCTTTTACCTTTGAAAACTCCATTATTTAAAAGCACTAGTCCTATTTTCCCTAAATCCCTTGCTGATAAGTCTGAATTCGATTCCCCTTCCATTACTATATATGAAACATTATCAGGGCTATAGGGCCATATTTTACTTTTAATATTAAGGGGTCTATATAAAAATTCATTACAGATCTCATAGGAAGTTTTACCAGTAACTCTGCCAATTATGGCAGAAAGTAAGATAGCATCCCACTCTTTGTAGACAAACTTATTGCCTGGGCAGTTTGATACATCTATATCTGATAAGAAATCTACCCAATTATTTGATCTCATCATTTGAGTCATCATAGGGGAACTATAATGAATACCTGAGTTCCAATGTATACCAGAGGTCATTGTAAGTAAATGCCTAATGGTTATTACTCTATGATAAATATGTTTGTTGTAAGAAAACTCCTCTAAGTAATTACAAATAGGTTCATCTAAATTTTTAATAATTCCACGGTCAACACAAATTCCTATAATTATAGATACAATACTCTTCCATATTGATTTTATATTATTTTTACTATTTTTATTGAATTGATTATAATATTGTTCAAAAACAATTTTTCCATTTCTTATAACAAGAATACTGTTTACAAGTCTATACTGTTTTTGCTTTAGATAATCATCAATATTATTTAGAGAATCACTTTTCATATTTTCCTCTTCTGGTGTAGAAATCTGCCACTGGTTATCCATATAACCACCTTCCTATTATAGATTTTTTATTCCCCTTTAGTTCCTTAGGACTTCCAGTGGCAATAATACTCCCTCCGTCTCTTCCTCCTCCTGGTCCCATTTCAATAATATAATCACAGTTACTAAGTACCACTGGGTCATGTTCAGTTATAATTATAGAGTTTCCTTTGTCACAAAGTTCTTGTATTAAATACATAAGGTTTTCCCTGTCATAAAATGATAATCCTGTCGTTGGTTCATCGAAAATATATAGGCTATTTTTAACTTGTTTCTTAGCAAGCTCTTTTGCAAGCTTTATCCGCTGGGCTTCACCACCAGAAATAGTTGTTGTCTTTTGGCCTAATTTTATATATCCTAATCCCACTCTATTAAGAGTTTTAAGCATATTGTGTGTGATTTTATCTATATTTTCAAAAAACTCTACACCTTCTAAAACACTCATTTCAAGTACTTCTCTTATATTTTTATCATAAAGCTTTATCTCCAGTGCTTCTTCTAAAAATCCAGTACCACCACAATCTTGACACTCCATATCAATAAAATTCCCATAACCAACATGATAATGTATAACTCCCTCTCCCTTGCAGGAACCGCATCCGCCCTTTGAATTTAGACTAAACATACCTGATTTATATCCTTTTTTCTTGGCCTTTTCAGTATTAGCAAAGAGCTTTCTAATTCGATTAAAAATTCCAACATACGTAGCAGGACAAGATATTTTACTCCTTCCAATAGGTTTTTGATCAACTATAACACATTTATTTATATCCTCAAATCCCTTAAGGACAACCCCTTCAGATCTTTTATAGTTGTTATTTTCGAAAACCTTTTTTGGAGCTTTTATTTTTAAAACTTCTTTTAATTTGGGTACTAAAGTTTCCGTAATAAGGCTTGACTTTCCACTGCCGGATACTCCTGCAATTCCGACAATGACTCCTAAAGGAATATTTATCGAAATGTCTTTGAGATTATTTAATTTAGCATTTTTCATTGATATCACTTTATTTCTGTTAATGAATCTATACTTACTTTTAATTGTTATCTCTTTATCTCCTGATAGATATGGAGCAGTATTTGAGTGTCTACACTGGATAAAATCATTGTAGACACCTTGAAATATTCTATCTCCACCAAAAACACCCGCCCCTGGTCCTAAGTCTATAATATAATCTGATTTCTTTATAAAGTTTTCATCATGCTCTACTGCAATAACGGTATTACCTTTATTCACTAAATTTTTAATTATTCTAATAAGATTTTCCTTTTCAATCTCATGGAGTCCAATTGTTGGCTCATCAAGAATAAATATGATAGAATCCATATCTACAATTATAAATGTGGCTAAAAAGAGCCTCTGTACCTCTCCACCTGATAAAGTTGGAACAGGACGAGATAGGGATAAATGATGAAGACCTAAATCCATCATGCATTTAAGTTTTATAAGTATTTCATCAATTAAGCTGTTTCCATCGATTTCTTTGTTATACCTTTCTAAAAAATTATGTAATTCTTTTATATACATATTTTCTAAATCAACTATAGATTTTCCCGAAATTGTAGTATGTATAGCTTGTTGACTAAGTCCTGTACCTTTACACTTGGGACAAGTCGCTATGGTCAAACATTCATTTTCAATCAATAACTTGCCTAATCTACTATTTTTATTATTTACCCCTTTCAGTATCCAAGGAATAAACCCTGGAAATATAGTCTTTCCTCCATCTCCATATTTCAAATAATTAAATTCCTCAGTAGTCAATGTATTAACCTTTTGAGCAATTGATAAACCATGATATTTACAAAATGATTTCACCTTTTTCCCCGTAATTCCCCGCTTAGCCAATCCAAATACCAACTCATCTATTTGTTTTGATCTATCTCCAAAAAGCTTATCTTCATCAATTTTATGTATATGTCCTTTTCCTAAACATTTTACACACATACCCCTTGGTGAATTTTTTTGAAACATTGCCACTGAAAGGGGAATACCATCATTATAGTCCTCATCACGTTTTCCAAAGGTTGAGAAAAACATCCCTAGCATATTGCTAATTTTTGTACGGGTTCCAACGGTACTTCTTGGATTGGATTGACGAATAATCCTCTGCTCAACTGCCACAGTAGGTGAAATCCCTTGAATACTGTCGAAACTAGAAACAGTATCAATCATAAACTGTGTATCCGAAAACATAAGATACCTTTTTTTCCCTTCTTCATATAAAATATCAAAGGCAAGACTAGATTTCCCACTACCAGATACTCCAGTAATAACCGTCAATTTATTTTTAGGAATCTTTACATCTATATTTTTTAAGTTGTGGATATTCCCCCCGTGGACTTCAATGTAATCCCTCATTTTTAACCCCCTATTCTTTTTTATAAATCATTCTTATTTACTCAAACTGAAATCCATATCTAAATATTTATTAATTAAATATATCTGAAACTTTATCCTTAAATTTACTAATCATTGATTCCTTTAATGACTTCCTAAGGGCTTCTGGATTAACTTTTATTACTTTCCACGAGTTTTCAGCACAAATTTCCATAATGTTGTTTATCATAAATCTATGTTCACTATTTTCAGACCCCCAACTGAGCATTAAAGCTCCACTTTTTCCTCCACTTACAACCTGTTCTATTTCCACTCTATTGTTACCAATAAACTTCAAAATCGTAGCTGACATTAATGTGGAACTAATCCTCATATAATAACATTCCCTCATAATCATCATTGTGTCTCCATCTCTGTAAATATGGCTATTAGTATTATAACTACTAATACTTTGATCTAATATATCACCTAATTTTCTAATATCGTCTCCTTCAATAGTCATATAAGCCACATTCATACATTGAACACCCCTTATGCAATTTATTTTTATATGCCATCTACCAACTTCTCTAAATACCTTAAGTCCGCTTCCCTCCAGAAAATTTTGTAGTTTTTAGTATCTTCTCCCATATGCAAATCTATTGTCATATATTTTTCCCCAACTATATCTATTTTCATAAATCCCCTGACTTTTCATTTGTATAATCAAAAGTAAATCCAAAAGTATAATTTTTATATCCTTCTACTGGGAGCCAGTCTTTTAAAGTACGTCTAACCCTAAATTTACTTACATAATCTAATATTTCTTTAATAATCTTTTCTTCTTTTATTTCCACCTCGTAATGTTTACTATCATTGCCATCGTTTTCTAAATAATTAGCACTTATATATACCCCTTCAACTGTGTTATTTTCAACTATATCGTCTAATATATTCTCTACTTTTATGGGGCGAAAATAGAAACATATAATTAGTACTAGTAAAATAATAATATATCTTGAAATTTTCTTTTTTATTTTTGTAACCCCCTTTAACTAGATATTCATAATGGAAGCTATATTTCCATATGAAATCTTTTCTATTTCCTCTTCATTAAAATCCATTTGATTTAATATAGAACCATAACTTTTATAATCACATTCAGGATAATCGGTACCAAATATTAGACGATCTGCTCCAAACATTCTTAAGATTCGATTAGTCTGCTTGATCCCATATAACATAACTAGCTCTGGCAATATGAATGAAATATCAACCCAGGTACATCCTGAAAATGCATCTAGATATTTCATACCTCCCATATGAGCTGTGATAAATGTAATATCTGGAAATACTTTTATCATTTTATTGATTTTATCTGGGGCACAACTATCATGAAATCCTGTTTTACATGGATTACTATGATACATAACAGGAATATCTAATTCTGCTGCTTTTCTTAATACTGGTACTAACCTTAAATCATCAGCATCTATACCTAAGTTATTAGGATGAATTTTTAACCCATGTAGCCCTAGCTCCTTTATAGCATAGTCCAGTTCATAGGGAGCTCCATCTAAAATATAAGAGCCATTCATATTTATATCAGCAAAAGCCATAAACCTATCTGGGTACTCCTTTATAATCTTAGAGTGAAATTCATTTGTCTCTCTAGCTGAATAATACATATACATATCATTTGTAGGCTGCAAAATAGCCTTTTTAATATTATACTTGTCCATTAAGTCAACATATGTTTCTATATCTGCCTTTGCCCAAATACACTCTTCACCTTGATATTTAATAAATTCTAGCCTTTTATTTTCTGGTAATATATGTATGTGACCATCTATTTTTCTAATTTTATTCCAATCCATTTTATGCCTCCTTAAAATAATGTGACTTGTAGATTTCAATTGTATATTTATTATAGCACATTCTGGTAGTTTTAAGATAATAATAAAAGATAGCCTATAAATTGACTATCTTTTATCTAAAGTTATACAATTTTCAGTAAAACATTCATAAAACATGGGTAGGGCTTCAATAAATTGAAGCTCTACGCAGATCATTATTATCCCTATTTTTAAACTTATTATTTTATATATTTATCACTGACTAATATATCTGATAATATCTCTGTCGGTATAGTGAACTCTACAACCCCCATATAACCAGGAGCTACTTCGTATTCATTAAATGAGATTGTTAGCTTACCTTCATCATTGATATAGAACTCTTGATTCTTTGATATTTTTTCAAAAAACTCTCCAGGGCCATCTCCTTCTATTTCTTTTATCATATAGATTTTCCCTTCGTCTTCTTTGTTTTCCTTTATCATTTGCTCTTTAATGTTTTTAGTTATAACATCAACATAGCTATCATCTTTAAATAAACTTGGTAATGTTATCAAAACTTCCTTTTCCTTATCTATAGTGTCATATTTTACTTTGGTCATTGATGATGCTCTAGTCTCTGTGACATAACGTTATTCTCTCCTTTTTCCATATTCTTAATGGCTCTACACTTTATAGACGGCTAAGGTCTTCAAAAAGTTTTTATTTTTTTATAATTGCCTATTCTTTTATGAAAAATTAATAGTTGAAAATAAAAAAGACCATAACTAATATGTTTAACTACTAGTCATAGCCCTTCATTTATTACATATTTATCCCACAATAAATTTTAAAGAGCAGAATAATGTCTGCTCCTATTAAAATCTTAATCTTAAAATCCCAATATACTAGTTCTTCCTTTTACGATGATAATTCTAGTAATTATTGTTTGAAATTATATCGGTTATACAACTTAATAACTCTATCTAACATATCTTCATTATCTAACCATATATCAGGTTCAAAACCAACTCCATCTATAAAATAGGGAGGATATTTGTTCATATCAAGACCAGCACCTAGATAAACATTTAAATTAGAGTTAGGAAGATACACATTTTGTAAATCTGATACATCATGATATCCTGCTGTATTGGTCCCAACAAATACAACATTGTCTAAGGTTCTAAGATGCTCAATAAAAATTTCACCAGAAGATGCAACACCTTTATCCACTAAAACAAATATTATATTATCATTATTTACCCATTTACTATCTTCCACTTCAACCTTCCAATCATCATAAGCTTTATTTTTTAATGCTTCTACTTTGGGTCCATAATACTTTTCTACTTCTTCATTTAACCTTGGCATATCATACTTTTCCAGTAATGGCTCTATATTAATATCCTGTATGTTTTTTTGTGCCTGGAGATAAAGCTTACTATATCTTTTCATACTACTTTTTCCTGTCTTAGGAGGATGTCCTATATAATTTTCATACCAAAAATTACACCAAATATCACTTCCACCACCATTACCTCTTAAATCTATAATAAAAACTTCTTCATTCTTTAACTTTGAACCAGTTTCAACAAAATACTTAAGTGTATTCTCTTCTCTTTTATCATCAAGTCTTCTACATATTAGAACAGGTATCCCTTCTACTGTCTTTTGTTCAAATGCTGTTGGATTCCTATGAACCTTTCTTTTGGCTTTTGCTAGCTTTATGACATCCTTCTTCCTCTCTGAATCAAGATTATATTCTATTTGAAGAGATAATTTTGCCTTTTTATCATTTTGCAATAATCCTATATAATAAATAAGTTCCCCATTTTCATTTATAGCTAACTTTAAGTATTTCTCTACTTTCTCATCTTTATTAATTGATTTTAGATATCTTTTTTTATTATCCTTAGTAAAATAAAATCCTTTATTATTTTGTTTAATTTCTATTTCCTGATTACAATAATAATTTAACCTATGTTTTTTATTAATATGAATTCTACCAATTGCCAAATGACCATCTGTAATAAATGATAGTTCCTCATAAAATATGGTTTTAAGATCATTTACAGATAGTTCTTCCTTAGCATTAATACTATTGATAACTTGTTTTTTTGCTTGGTTAAAAATTTCATCACCGCCATAGTAACCATAACCACCATACATATATTTTAAAATTTTAAATAAGTACTCAGTATCTTCTAAGGCATTCTCTTTTGATATTGTTCCCTGTTTTTCTTCTCTTGGTTGTAATAAGCTTTCTATTTCATCCTCTGTAAACCCCTCTCTATCACCTGATACCTTGTATATATACTGCCTAATATCATTTTGGGATTCAGACTCAAGCCTAGCCTTTCTTTCCTGATTCACTTCTTTAATCACCTTATTAAAATCTAGTTCTTTCTCTGGCTTACATGATGGTAAAAATAATATTGCTAAAAATATTACTATAATCGATGTCTTAGCTAAATATTTTTTCATCTGATCACTCCTTGTCCTATTATTTTCTACTAAATATAAACGTGTTTCTAGCTAATACTTATACTTTATTTTGAAAAGCAAATTCTATCAACATATATATTAACTACTTTCCCATATAGTTTCATGACATTTCTTGCTGTTTACTTAAAAAGGAATGTATTCCATGCCTCGACTCATGAATTAAAATATCAGCTTCAACAGGTCTCCCTACCACATTCATACAAAGAAAATACATACCAGTGCTATCAATAGAATAACAAAATCCTCCCCGGGTCTTACCTTCAACATAATGTCACCCTTAGTTTTCATTAGTTACTGAGGAATTTGTAATCCCTCGGTAAATTATATGTTTATTATAGCATATAGTGGTAGGTTTTTGAGAAAAGTAAATCTAAAGCTCTTAGTAATTTCGAATCCATTCGAAGGTTTTCCATTATTCTACACTAAAAAAAGACTATAACTAATAGTTTTAACTACTAGTTATAGCCTTTTTTTATTACTGAATATACTTTTTAACATCATCTAGGCTTTCATACTCTAAAATATCATCAATTATAAGTTCTAAAGTCACAGAATCTAATTCACTTATCTTAGATTTAAGCTCTTCTGATACTGCTCCAAATTTTTTAATCAATAGTTTAATGCTAGTTTTTACAAGAGCTTTTTTTCTCCTCTTGTTTCGCCCTTTTCCATTCCCATTATTATTCCTTCTTCCCTAAACTTTTCAGCTAAAGTCATAACAACTTTCCTCCCTTCTGGATATGTTGCTTCTATTTCCTCAATTATTTCATTAGCATCTTCCTTCGTTAATTTTTCCCCTGCATTTAATATATATCTCATAAATGTTTCAAAATACTCTATTGCTGATTATTTATCTTCTAATTCTTGTAAATACTCCGTTGCTCTTGTAATAGTTTCTTTTAGACCCTTATTATCTTTTATAAATATATCTCTAAATATGCTAATCAATATTCTAAGCTTGGCTTCACCTTTTATCTCTTCATCTGTATATCTTGAAATATCATAAATTAAGTATTCATAATCTGGAATAAACCTTTGTATATCATTTGAAAGCTCTTCATATCCCGTTATCATTTCTCCCAGTGTAGTTCTTATATTCCAACTTTCCTTTCCATGATATACTACAAGAGGTATAATCATTGGCAGTTCATCTGTTTTCTCTTTTTTAACTTTTGCTTCCCAAATCTCTATCATATACTTTAAAAGCTGAAAAGATATGTTTTTACTAGTATAACTTTTATGTTAAAATAGAAAATAAATATATCCTTCTATATTATTTATATTTACCCTAAAAAGCATATCCGAAAAAACTTCTTTAAGTTCTTTATTATTTTGCCTCTCCCACTGATCTATTAGCTTACTTAATTGAAAAAAATCTCACCGCAGTTTACTAAGATGATAAACTTATATATATTTTAAATCCTTTTTATCCCTTGCAAGTGAAAGTAAACATTTCGCCTACTAAAAGGAGCAGGACTAGTATATAATAATTTAAACTTGTCAAAGTCACTTAACCTTTTTGAATGATAATAGGGTTTTTCAAATCTTAATTTTCCATTTCTAATCCAATCTGGTACTTTCATTCCATACATTTGTAGTTTATAATCTATTAATGCTGATATTTTTATTAAATATTCTAATTCCTCTTTATTGCACATCTCTATATCTATAGGTTCATATAGGCTATCTATAAACTCTTTATCTTGTGTTTTTAATAACTCTAACAGTTGATTTAAACTAGTATCTTCATCTGGGTATTCAAATAATGCCCTTAAGTACTTATTCCCAATCATAACCTAAATCCTCTCCTAAATATTTAATAAAATTCATTTGTCTCTCATCTACGATAGTCTTTGGCACATAATTCGAAACTATTTCTAAAAGTTTGTCTTTAGTATCTATATTTAAATCTTTACACAATATGTATGCATCTACAAAGTCTTTAGCTGGTTCCGGTCTAGCAGCTAACACCTTCATAGCTAATAATTGTTCTGCTTTAGGTTTTAATATCTTCAAATTAGAATACGCCTTATAAGTTTCTTTATCTTCTTTTAGAATAGATTTAAGAGGTTCTTTAATCTCTTCGTTTATCCAACCATCTGAAAGATTAAAAGTGGATTTAGTAAGCTCTAATATATTTTCTAATAATCTAAAGTTAGTTTCGCTAAATACACAATCCACATCTTTAGTTGCAGGTCTATTGTCATAAATCATAGTCATGATGGAATCACGATAGATAGTTATTTCCAACTGTAACTGATTCTCTTTTAACCGTTCATTTAAATAATCAAATATCTTTATAAGCTTATCTTTATCCAATAAACCTATATTATTGAAAATATCCATATAATCATCTCCTTGCTTATAAGCATATATTTATATTTTATCATATGATTATGTAATTTAGTTTCTTCTAAAATATAAACTATATGAATATATTCTTATTACTTACAACATTACATCATATAAGACGCTATATCTATTTAATACTTTCAATTTATTATCTATAATATCTTTCTCCAACCCTTAGTGGGTTAAATGATTACTATTTCCCCTTCTAATATCCCCTTTGATATTTTTCTAAGCTTTCTATCATAGAATTGAAAAAACTCATTTTCCCTAGCTCCATCGGGGTCTTTTAAGCTTTTTTCAATAAATTCAATACTTTCATTTAAACATGATAATTGTATATCCCACAAATATTCTTCGTAAGAAAGTCCCGTTTCTGTTAGGTTTTCGTAGTATGACTCTAGAAATATTTTTTTCAGTTCCTCTGTCATATAGTAAATGTTATCAGTTTCTGAACCGTGGGTAATAAGCCTAGCTGGGTCTATAGAATATGGCATAATACCTGAAAAACCCCAATCAATAAAAACTACTTCCTTTTCAGTTTTAATTGCATTAAGGGGTAATAAATCCCCATGGGAAAGTGTCCTTGGACAGGTTCTTTGTCTATTAATAAATATTTCATATGCCTTAAGTTCATCTGGTCTATTCTTTAGACACTCTTTGCGTTTTAATATCCTCTTAAGGTATTTATCCATCCTACTTCCTTCATGTATTCCATTAGGCTTTTCTGACCAATAGTAATTGGATATAGTAGCTAAACTATCAGCACATAAAACCGCCGTTTCCTTATTAAATAATTTTAAATCTATTCCCGATACAAACTCTTCTATAATCCAAAAATTTTCTTTATATTTGTAATCAGTGTAGTAAGCTGGAACTGGAAAGTTATTATTATTTAAATATTTTTTAAATACTTCAACCTCTGACTTATCTGTCCTTTTTAAAACATAAATCGATCCATCAACATTAACTTTATATACATCATAAACCCTTTCCTCTTCAGGGTTAGTTTCCTTAAAGGCAGTAATATCAATTTTCGAGGCCTCGGTAAATATACTCTGTACTACTTCTTTCAAAGTAGATAATAGGTTTTTATCTTCGACTCTTACTGTAGTAACTGACATATTGTTTTCCATTTTATCCCTCCATAAATTGCCTATTTCCTATAAGCTCCACTACATAATATACTTACCTCAAAATTATAACATCACTTTACCATCTATTTATGTTCACAAATGATTCTGTATAGAACTTAGTTTTTTATTTTTTTGTTCCTATAAGTTCTATCAACCCATCTGAAAGAGTTCCTCTCCAGCAAAGAGGTTGATGACCTCCCATAAACTCTTTATAACAATAATTATAACCCTTTTCCTTAAGCATATCTCTAAAGTTTCTATTTGTTGTTACCATCCCTTCAAAATGCTCTAGTTTTCCTACATCTGCATAAATTTTTAAAGGTAATTTATCTTTTTTCATAAATTCTCTAGTTAACCATTCTTTTTCTTCCTCATCCTCAGGGGACCACCAATATGCTCCAGATTGAGATAATACATTTCCAAAGATTTGTGGATACTTCATACCTATAAAAGATGCAGCTAAACCTCCTAAGCTAGACCCAGCAATAACTGTTTGTAATGGATCCTTTGTTACATTATAGTTAGTTTGTACCCAAGGTATCAACTCTTCAGACAGAAATTTCCCAAAGGTTTCATTACACATCAATTCACTAAACCTTGATTTAGATGAAGCGTTACCTACAAACACGGCTATAGTAGGAGGTATTTCCTCCTTAGCTATTAAGTTATCCAGTATGGTTGGTGTTGGAATAGTTTGTGTATATGTAAAACCATCAAATGTTAATAATAGATGATAAGGTTTACTATTTTTACTATAGCCACTAGGAGTATATATCCATATCCTTCTCTCGTTGTTTAACAAGCTACTTGACATCCTAATTTCTTTTAAGCTTCCCTTTGGAACATCTTCTTGTGACTCAATCCAAGGTTGCTTTACCGCATCAGGAAGTTCTAAAATTGATGTTATCTCTTCATGATCCCCACCTGGTTCGTCATCTGCTGGAGATACAAACTGTTTCTTATTATAGGGGTCTGTAACACACCTTTTACCATACTTATCCCAATTATCAAATACCTGTTCAAAATCAAGGGGAATATCTTTCCCTATAAAATAATTGTCTCTAACTCCATTTTGTACCTTATAAGACCTATAGTAGATATCTGTTCCCTCTAGTCTATCAAGAATATTATCTTTTAATATATATCCTGATATAAAAGAAGCTACAACAAACTGTTTGACACCCTCTTCTTCCTTTACTATAAAAGTAACTAGCTTATGTTCATTGTCACCTTCAATATCTTCAATTAATGGAGCTCCATTTTCTTCGATTTCTCTCCAGAAGCTCTCTAGTGCACTTTTATCTCCTGCTTTTACTTTGTTCTGTAATTTTTTTAATTTTGGACTTTTTATATTTTCGTTAGTCATATTTTCGCTAAATTGTTAAGCCACTAATGCTTATACAATTAGCTGCCTCCCTTCACTATGTCTTTTAATATTATAACTACTTACAATAAATCATTACACCTTAATATCCTTTAACCTTCACATAGATATAAAAAACCCTTAGATAAATATTTACCTAAGGGCTTTATTTAATAACTTTCTTCCAGTATCTATAAACATCTCCACCAAATTTAGAAGTATAGTGGGAATATTCAAAACCCAGTTCAATCATATCCCTAGATGGTCCTTCCTTTTTACGTTCATCTTCCCCTGGACAATCAATAATATATCCCCCTGACTTTAGTACACGACAAAGCTCTCTATATTCCTCTTCATAATCATCCCCAATAACATGACCAGCCATAATTATATCAAAGGTATCATCCTCAAAGGGAATAGTTTGTATAGTTCCATCTAAGACAGACATGTTTTTTACATTAAGTCGCTTCTGTTTTTCCCTTAAGTATTCCCTTAGAAGTTCTCCAGGTTCACTGGCATAAACCCATTGTGCCACCGGTGCCACAGCAAAAGCTAGACGGCCTGTACCACTTCCTAAATCTAGTACCCTTTTATCTTTAAAATCTGTAATGGATAAAATACGCTCAGAATCCCATCCCTTAATATAATCCAATTCCTCCATCATTTCTGGATAAACATACACCATCATCGTATCCATTACATCAATAATGTAAGCTTCACTTTTCCTTACTTCTTCTTTAGTTAAACCCTCTTCTACATCCTTAACTAAATTATTAAAATAATCCTTATATTCTGGACATCTATTTATAAAGTACCATAAAACCGATGGATTATAGGCTAAGGCAATAGAAAGATGCTTTTGGGACTCTTCTTTCTGTAAATTTTTTGCTATAACTTCAATCATAAACTTATCCATTAATAATAAACTGTCAAATGAAAATTCTTCTGCTTCTATCCAATTAAGCGACATATTTTTCCCCCTTAGTTGTTGTATAAGATCATTGTATATGGTTATCTTTAGTGAAGCAAGGTATTAAACATTTTAGATTGTTTTATACTTATGAAACTGGGCTAAATATATCATTGTTGATAATCGGTATACCTTAATACACATCCTTTTTATGATACTTTTTTCTCAGTACGATCATAAGAATTAATGCTATAATACTAATCCAAGCGAAAACATCCCCTATCCCTGAATATATAGTTTTTACTCCGTTAATTGGAACTTGGGCTACTGTTACCCATTCAGAAGACTGACAGTGATCCATAGAAGCTATGATATTCCCCTTTGGGTCAGTGGCTAAAGAAAGCCCATTAATCGATTGTCTAAATAAAGAATATCCATTTTCTACTGCTCTAAAATAACCAACAATGGTATGTAACGGATCTATTTCCCTCCAATCTGCAGTGGGAGCAAGCATAATGTCTACATTCTTTTGTCCTGCTTGTCTTATTATCCTAGGAAAGTCTTGATCCCAACAAATAACTCCAGAAATTTTTCCATAGGGTGTATCAACGGTATGGATATTTCCATCCCCCTTGACAGTACCTTCAATGAAATTTCCACCAAACTTATAATGGGACAATACTATGTCACCATGGGGATCAACCATTATGAGCTTATTTTCATCCTTTTCCTTTGTATCTTGGTGTTCACTAAATAAAGACATTAGCAGATAAATGTTTTCTTCCCTTGCAATACTCTTTGCTTTCTTTAGAAGCTTTGATTCATCCTCCTTTGCTACAATTGGGAGAACTTCACTCCAAAGTACAATCTTAGCTCCAGCTCTTGCTTCTCTTATAGTTGCTTCAAAGGTTTTATCTTGTAACTCTTTAGTTATTTCTCTAAAGTATTCCCAATCATCTTCAGCAGCCTTCCAATATTGTTTTCCTTCAGAATTCCTCAAATCATAGGTGTGGATTCCTGCTATTCTTACTGTTCCTTTTTTAGGTATTTTAATTAAACGTATTCCCCCATAAACAAAAACCAAGGATATGATAGTTCCGTAGATAAGGATTGCTTTCTTTATTTGATTTTTATTGTCTAGATTGTCCCAAATATAGGTTACTGTTGAACCGAACCAAGTAATTAAAAAAGTAAGTCCCCACAATCCGGTTATTGAAACAAGTTGTACTAAAGGCAATATCCTATATTGAGAATATCCCAATGCTCCTGTACTTCCCATGGGACTTAAAGATGCATATATATAATCAATCGAAGTATAGGCTAAGGGGAATATCAGTGTGGCAATAAATCCTCGGTACTTATAGTATAATAATCGATCTAGTAGAAATGCTCCACCATATAAAAACCCTAGTAAAGCTGGCAAATAAAATAAGAAACTCTTTGGATTATAAGATGAAAATCTTAAAAAGGCTAATTGACTACATACGCTAAGAATAATTGCAACAATAATATAACCTTTTAAAGGTTTTTGCTTACGGGTAAACCTAAGTATAAAAATTGGGAACATCCATGCTGCAAAGGCAAAGCTCCATCGTCCATTACTAAAAAAAGTGAAAAAAGCTGCTAAAATTAACAGAACAATATTTATGTATAATTGTTTTTTATGTTTCATTTTTCAATACACCTCCTATGTTTCTCTGTAACACTTCCATAAACCTCTCCAACAAATTTATCCTTGTCTAATGCTACTGACATGATATTTAAAGTAAATAAAAAACTATATTAACATATGAGATTATTAATTCAATATATTTCTCTAAATTCCTTTAAAAAGAATAATATGTTGTATTTATAGGGTGAAAAATAAGCATGAACTTTCTCCATGCTTATTTTAGTTATGCTATTCTTTATCCTACTTCTTTAATTGGTTATAATCATTTCTTGCTGCCGTTGCTGTAAATAGCATATAGGTTCTAAATAGACTTTTAAAATATTTATTGAAAACTTCAGTCTCTAGCTCATCTGTCCTTTTTAAAACATATACCGACCCACCAACATTAACTTATATCAATCCTCTCTTATCTATATTTACTAAAATTAAGTTTCGATACTATACGGGCTAAGAAGTTTTCCTTTTTTAGTTCCACTGCCTCATGGACACATAACTCATGACAGCACATACATTCAATGCAAATATTATAATCAATCTTTTTATTATCTGTACTAATAGCCTCTACTGGACAACTCTCCACACATACATTACAACCCTTACATTTTTTCATATTAACCTTTGGCTTAGTCTTAAAGAAATCAATAACCTTAACTAGTGCATTATAATTCCGTTGTTTAGTGCTTTTATAGCGCTTTGGTAATTTAAAATTATCTAGTTTAGGAATCCTTGTATAGTCACCATCTATCCTTATATTCTCCAGTTTACTTTCCCCTATATTTCTTTTTCTAGATCCCCTTAGGATAGGTATATCTTCTATATCCATCCTCAACATATCAATAGCTACAGTATCTAGTGCTAAGGGATCTGTACTGATTAGAATCTTATTTGCTTTATATACATCTCCTGCAGTTGGCCCTTCTCCCTCCATAGCAGAAATACCATCCATAATATGTAGTTGGAATTTTGCTGATTCATGGATATCCGCTATTATTTCACCAAAGTTCTCTGGATTGGGAGCTACCTTATGATATTTCGCCTTTCTCAAACCGGGTATACACCCAAACACATTTTTCACAGCCCCTGTATAAATACCTGCCGAATGGGTTTTAAGCCTATCCAAACCTCACATCCCTGACTTTTTAAAATCCTTATCATTCCCCTGACAAATTCACAGTGGGTCACAGCGGCTGATTCAGGTGGTTTAGGACCAATTAGATTTACCTTTAATAAAACTTTATCCCCTGGATGTACAAATGAGTCCCATCCCCCTAATTTTTCTATACCATCATTAATCTTTGACATTAACGTACTTAGATCATATTCCTTACACTCATTAATAACTACCTTACTCATATTACCCCCTCCTTGCTATTAAGTTATTAATTCAATATATTTCCTTAAATTCCTTTATGAACAATGATATATTTGGAATATAATAAAAATAAGCATGGAGAAAATCCATGCTTATTTTTATTATGCTACTTCTACCATTTCACAAGTTTTGTTAAAAATTAAAGCCTCTCTTATATCATCAAATCTAATCCATAACCTTTCGTCATAATCACCACATATATGAGATAATGTAGTATCACAATTTTCTAATCTTTTATCTCTCCAATATAAATTATCATCCTGAATTAAGTTATTTTCATATTCATCCATAGCTGCTAAAATAATATCTTCATTTTCTAAAGTATTTCTGTTTCTTTTAACACTATATTCTAATGCTCTATCAATGATAGCTGTTTTCCCACTTATTTCTCTACCATCTATTTTAGAATAACTATAATCTATTTCAGAATAACTGGACATTTCGTCTATTAGCTTGTAGTAGTGCTTCTCTAAAACTAAAGATATTAGCCTTGGATTAGCACCCTTATTCAGTAAGATTTCTTGTACATGTTTTGAATTTTCTATTACCTTACTAAAAAAGAGTTCATAATTCACAGGATTATCACATTCATATGCAAAGTTTTCTATGTCAGTTAAGGTTTTCTTTGAGTCTTTAGATAATGAAATATTATATAATTTCAAATATCTTTCTAGGTCAGCAATAACTAAGTTTGGCTTAATTTTCATAAACTAATCTATCCCTTCTATAAACTAAATTTTTGATACTTTGATTTATAGCTTGTCCATATTTGTAGATTTTATTCACATTTAGAATATACTTATTGCATATCTCTTCATCTGAACAAACATCCTCTGCTCCTTCAAATTCTATTCCCTTCTGATGAATTAATAACTCAATTCTATATAGATAACAAATATTATTGCAGTAAATTTAAAATTTTTTTCTGTTTTTGTTTTCTAAAATCTCTCCTTTTTATTTCGCTAGCATAATTTTTTTATTTATCTATCAATTTATATAACTAATAATGTATAGTACAATAATTCTATGACCATAATCATAAAATAAGGCGAACTTACGTTCGGAAAAGAGGGTTTGAATTTCAATTGTACTATAGTATAATATATTTATATTACATATATAGAGGGTGAAATTTTTGAATTTTAAAAAGCGTGGTGGCCCTAGAAAAGGAGCCGGAAGAGTCCCTTTGAAAGATAGTGAAAAAAAGAAGGGAGTCAAAATATACATAACAAATAAAACCAAAGAAGAAATTATTAAGTATGGCTTTGGTAAAAATTTTTCTACTAAAGCCGTAAATTTAATAAAAGCAGAATTAACGAATAGAAAAAATAAATGTACATTGGAGGAATAATGATATGAAAAAGACAGTAGTGGAGCTTTTTGCCGGAGTGGGCGGTTTTCGTTTAGGATTAGGTAAGGCTTCAAATGAATGGGAATTTGTATGGACTAATCAATGGGAACCAAAACGAAAGTCACAACATGCTTTTGAATGTTATACTCAACATTTCAGAAAAACAGATAGTGATATAAATGAGGATATAAATAATATAGATAAGAATATAATCCCAGAACATAGTTTACTTGTTGGAGGATTTCCCTGCCAAGATTATAGTGTAGCAAGAACAGGAGCTAAGGGTATAGAAGGTAAAAAAGGAGTTCTTTGGTGGAATATATATGAAATATTAAAACTAAAGAAACCTTCATTTGTATTACTTGAAAATGTAGATAGATTACTAAAGTCACCTAGTAGCCAACGTGGTAGAGATTTTGGTATAATGCTCGCTTGTTTTGACAAATTAGGTTATTCAGTAGAATGGAGAGTAATAAATGCAGCCGAATATGGTTTCCCCCAAAGGAGAAGAAGAATTTTCATATTTGCTTTTAAAAATGACACAACATACTCTAAAAAATTCGATGGAGTAAACTTTTATGACTGGGTTCATAATACTGGCTTTTTTCAATCCCAATTTCCAATATTAAGTGAAAATACAGCACGTTATACCCCTTGTGAAACTAACATTAAATATAATGATTTAGTAGAAGTTTCTGATAATTTTAGCTTTAAATTTTTAAATACAGGTGCCATGGCTAAAGGTAATATATATACTGAAGAAACACGCCCAAAATTCAATGGGCCTTTTAAAACTTTGGGCGATATTTTAGAAAAAGGTGTTGGCAGTGAATATTATTTGAATAAGGACTTGGACAAATGGAAATACCTTAAAGGTGCCAAAAAAATTGATAGAGTCAGTAAAGATGGACATAAGTATAGATTCTCTGAAGGTGCAATAGCTTTTCCTGACCCTCTTGATAAACCTTCAAGAACTATGCTTACAAGTGAATCTTCTAAAAATAGAAGTACCCATATAATTCTAGATCCTGAAACAAACAAAAAACGAAAACTTACACCTGTTGAATGCGAGAGATTAAATGGATTTCCTGATAACTGGACAAATACTGGTATGTCACAAAGATTCAGGTATTTTTGTATGGGAAACGCATTAGTTGTAGGTCTTGTAGAAAAAATGGGAATTCAACTTAATAATATTATAGAAAATGAGAACTAAAAGCTGTAGCTTTTAGTTCTCATTTAACTTCAACAAATTTTAATGTTTCAGTATTAACATCATAACTATATTTAATAAGCCTCACATTCATCCATTTGTCAGATACTATTGGTCTTCTTCCTTTTGTATAGTTTCGAACACAAATTTCATTTTTATAATCTATAACTTTTTTAGGAAAATCATATGCTACAATAAAAGCTTCAATCATCGAGTAATCCCCAGCGGCATATTCTTGATTAATCCAATCTACATATTTCATAGTCTGGTCTACTGCATCCTTCGTTGCAGTGTCTTTTTTAATTTCGATTAGTAAATATTTTGATATAGTATCAAACCCCATTATATATCTATAACCGAATATATCTATTTTGTCCATATAATCTATAGGTTTAAATGGGGAAGCTATAACTTGATGAGAAATATAATCCCAGTGTCCAAATATGTTTTTTTCATCAGAACTTAATACATCAATTATTCCAGCCTCAACAGCCATTTCATGTTTTATAAAATCTTCTTTAGAACTATATTTTAATATATCTTTTGAAGATACTTTATAATTATAGTCCATTATATTGTTTATCTTATTATGTACATCCTTTTTAAAAGAAAAAACATTTTTCTGTGAATAAATATACTCTTCATTACGTTTTAATATTATGTCTCTTAATGCCTTATTTTCTTCATCATCTATCTTTATAAATGAAAGTTTCCAAAAAGCTCTTAACATTCTAAATCTTTCTGGCTTAAAAGAAAGGATATCATCCATGTCAACTCCATTTATGAAAAAATACGGTGATGGCTCAAAAGTACATACTATTCTATTATTTATATTCTCTTTTTTATTAAGTACCATTTTTCCTTTTATATCATTATATCTTTGAACTTCTGGCTCTAATGATTTAGGATAATTTAAATACTTACACTCTTTAGTATCGGTGTCAACCGAAGTAAGTTTACCTATTCCAAATATTTTTCTGTCACTAAAAAAATAGATGTTGTCACCTGGTTTCATACTTAAATAATCTGCAAAAGTTCCCTCATGAGCTGTTAACCATCCCTTCCTATTAGATGGTGGCTTCTGGATTGTACTATAGACTCCATTGTTAATACAAAATTGTAAGTAAGGATTATCTGCAGGCTGTATTTTCTTTTTCTTAGGTTTCTTTATACTAAAAATATATCCAGCCATATTATACTCCCTCTTTATTTATTTCATCTAATACATAACTATTGTTTAACCAAAAACACTGTTTTGTAAATTCTTCACCATTTGGTAATGGATAAGTATCATTTCTATTTCTAGCATGTGGTCTTACATGTGCCACTCTATTTTCTGAAGGTGACGGAAAATTATTGAACTTTCTTTTTCCTACCCTTCGAATTTCTATACCTTCATTTATAACTTCTACAGCTCTTCTCCAAACCTTTTTAACTTCATTATCTAAATTCTTTAAGGGCATATTCCAAAACATACCCTTATGCAACCTAAGTACATTATCTTCATCAAATTTGAAAATAACAAAAAAGAATTTAGTTTCTATAAACATCTCCCTTAATTTAGAACTTGTCCATTTTTCTTGTACAATCTCTTTGAATTTAAAAGTTGGAAATGACATATGTTCTTTAATCTTGCCATTTCTTTCTATACGAATTGCCTTTACTTTTATGTTAGCTTTTGCAAATTCTGATGCATTTTTCGTATTTACCCCCAACATTCTTAGAGCAACTTTTGAGGCAAAATTCTTTAACCCAGTGTTTTTTACTGAATATTCCTCTGCAAGTTCTTCTACACTTTTTCCATGATTTGAGTTTATAATATCTAAAACATATTGTTCAAATGTTTTATCTTCCAAATCATTAACATTTTTTATTATAGGTTCATATGTCTTTTTTCCTTTAATCATATAATCATTTAAAACATGGGTCATATACTTGTTTTTTAAAGACAATGCCCGCTGCTTTGCCAATTTATCAGAGAAAGGTTGCTTTCTTAATGACCTTTTATTTGCACCTTTAGTACATGCACCTAAATAAAAGGTGTCCCCCTCAGATAATTCATGGGCCTTACCTTCTCTTATTTTATTCACTATTTTTTCCCAATCATCTTTAATTATTTTTAAGTCTTCTTCAGGATATTCAAATAATTGTGCATATTCTACTGTATAATCTAATCTATTAAGTTCTTTTTTATATAAATAGAAAATAAGAAGCAATAACTTATTCTTTCTCCAAAATGTACTACTTGCAAAATTTTCATTCACAATATCCATATAATTAATTATATTTAATACAAGTCTTTCTTTGGCAGAATATTTTTTGCCCCTTTTATTCTCTTTAAAAGGAGTTACTTTTAGCTCCACACCAGCTGCATTAAAATCAGGTTCATTATCACTATTAGGTTCATATTTAAAATGATACTTTTCAGTAATTTGACCTAACCGCCCTTTTCCTTTATAGTTTTTATATTCATCGGGTAATATTTCTCTAAATGTTTTACCTATTAATTTTTTAGCATATTCTTCGATTTCAACAGGTGAAGCCTTATCATATGGTAAATCCTTTAATAACATAACATTCGCCCCTTTTTTAAATAATATATATTTAAACTAAAACTTTCATATCAATACATATACATCTTAATTTCTCTTTTACAACTGTTTTTAACCCATATTTCAAGATGATTTTATAGCTTCATTTAATATTAAATATTTTTCACTTATCATTTTTATTTATAATATAGTTCTCCGCAACTAATCTATCAGAGGTTTTACTATAGATTTCATTTGAATGTAAATGTAATATTATAGTTCTGGGTTATACATAAATAGACTTGAGACATATGAAAATATAGATATTTCCTCTATCCTTATGTCATGGATAATTCTAATACATGATTTACCAATTTTTTCATCCTCTACATATAAGTTTTTTTTATCTTTTTCACTTAAACTTTCTAAAAATTCTTTGATTGTTTTATGTTTATGTTTATTATAATTGCTTTCTTTAATAATATTTAAAGCTGTTATATTATTGAAATATTGAAACATAAACCACCTAATGTATTTCTTGAAATTTATCTTTTCATCGTAATACTCTAGTTGATTAGAAAAAATGCATATATCTTTCGATATTACAAGTATATTTATTATCGTTTTGACTTCTCTTGGAGTTATATGCTTCTTTTTGTTGACCCAATCTAAAAATGTATTTATAAAAGCCTTCTCTTCTTCTTCGAAAACATCAGAAAATTTATCGTTTTCTTCATATTCTGGCTCTTTAACTTCATATCCACAACTAACTTCATCTATATTACTAGAATCTTTAGTATTATCAATTTCATTTAATATATAAGTTATATATCCCCCATATGAAGGTATCGCAGTTAAGTGTATTGGGATATTTATATATTTCTTTAAATACTCCATTCCAAATTTAATTTTATCTTTATTTTCTATTTTCTCATCAAAATAATGTTTATGATTTTCTGCTAATGAATAACATACAGAGGTATAATTAACAGATAATATAATTACTATATCTTCAACTGACAAAAAAAGCTGCAATGCATCAAAAAATTCTGAAATAGTTTTATCTGAGCATCTATCTAATTCATCAACCATGACTACTATTTTTTCTTCATTTTTATTTATCCATGCCTTTAATAGTTTTTTTAAATCCTTCTTAATATTTTCACGAAACCCTAAATCTTGTTTGTAATTTGGTAATTCTATCTTAGAAACAACTCTACTTGATAATGGTTGAATAAATTTTATCTGTTGTTTAATAAATGGTATTAAGATATTTATGATAGACATTATAAATGGTATAATTCCTGCTATACCTAAAAATTTATTTTCCAATATGCTTAATGATAAATTCTCACCTTTTAAAAAATATAGCCATACCATAGAAAGAATAAGCATAATGGCATTTATTACATATTTAGTAATATTTTCTTTTAATCCATCTATTATACTAACTCTTGCAAAGGAAAATTTCGCCCTAAATTTGTTCAAGTTTTCAAATTTGTCAAATAGCTTCGCTAACATAGACGCCCATATTTTTTGTCGCTCATCATATTCAGATGCATTATATCGTACAACATGCATTTTATTAATATGATTTCCTCCTATTTTATTGAAACTTTCTATTTCTTTCTCTATGAGATTTAAAAATGATGATTTTCCTTCTCCCCATTCCCCAAAAACTCCAACATTTAGTGGTGTTTTTGTAGTTTTTTTTGCGATATGTCTTGTTAAAATTTTAGCATATGTATTTCTTGAAAGTTTATCTATATAACTACCTCTATCTATAGCTATCATACCTGATTGATACTTTTTACTAAGTTCCTGAAATTTTTTTTCAAACTCTTTTTTTTCAATCTCAGCCCGAATTCTGCGATTTTCTTTAAGTAGTTTTTCCCTCTCTGAATCTAACTGTGCTATTGCATAATCATCACTATTTTTATAATCTTCATACTGCTCTTCAAAATCACCTTCATAATCTTCATATCCATTAATAATATAGCTAATTTCATCACCTATTTCAGTAATTCTTTCTTTATTTTTTTTAATTACATTGTCTTTATCCAAAATTCTTCCCCTTTTCTTTATTAATATCTAATAGTACATTGTAATCATTTAATCATATTAGCATCTTAAATTTTCAAATCTTTAATTATTACTTTTTGATGTGTTAAAATATTTTTTTATTAATTAACTATTAAGCTATAACTCATTTAAATATTATACTCATATATTCCCTCCTGAAGTGAAATCTTTTATAGTCATAACATTGCCACATACTGAATTTACACCTTATTTCCTATTCCTCTCATCTCAACCCATTCCCTAAACTCATCTATATTCCTCCCATTAAACAAGAAATACTCTATAGCATACATAATCCTACTAACTCCAAATCCCTTTATCTCAATAACCTTATCTAGCTCTTCCACTGACCTATCTCAAATCTTACATACAATTGATCACTACCTTTAGGTATCTCTTCTATTCTCTTCTTTTTACTATCTTCATATCTATAACTTGTCCATAATATCTAACACCTAAATCATCTTTAAATAATATATTGGACTAGCTATAGTTATAGTTTTTATTATATGTTTTCTAAATCTACATTCTTAAGTTTTATATGATAAAGGTCATTTTTATAATTCAATATAAAAAGTATCCTCTGCTTATCAACTCCATCACTCAAAAACCTTAACCAACCTAACCCCATCACTAAATCCCCCACGTTCATCTCTCTTCTTCTTCCTAATCTCCTCTAACTCTTCCCTAGAAACACCTTTACTTTCCAAAATCCCATAAATAACTTCTAATATATCCGCCAATTCTTCTATATCATGAGATTCTAAATACTCCTCTACTTCCTCAACTAATTTTTTATTTAATGAGTCCTTAAGTTCATCACTATTTACAATTTCTACCTCACACTTTTTATTATCATTTCTAATTATCTCAGGTATTTTATCTCTAACTAATTTATTATATATTTTTTCAGCCATATTGGTTGCCTCCTATCCTTTGTATGGTACTAACTGGGGTTTTAAGTTTCTTATTCCACCCCTAGGGTCTTCTACATCCCCTTTATATCTAGGTATAATATGTATATGTAGATGCATAATAGTTTGTCCTGCAGCTTCATTTATATTAACTGCAATATTATATCCATCTGGATTATATTTTTTATCTAGTAGGTCCCTACACTTATCAATTAATTCTTTTATGGATTGTAGTTCTTCTTTGGTTGCATCAAAATAACTTTGAAAGTGTCTTTTAGGAATTACCAACATATGTCCTTCGTTAACAGGGTATTTATCAAATATAGTATAGGCTAAATCATTTTCTACTTTAATATTTAGTTTATCAGTATTACAAAATATACAAGACAATCTTTTATCCCCCTTAAAGTGTCATAAATAATTATTTATATTTACTAAAATATTTGTTCAATCTATTCTTATAGAACTGCTTAGTTCTAAAGTTTATGGCATCTTTAAATTGTTCTATAAAGACTTTATTATTTATATATTCATTTAGTTTATTATCTAAACAAAATAGACCTTCCTCTTCATAGAAAAAATTACTATGGGTCTTTTTTAAATATTTGATAGGATTTCTTTTTGCCAAGTTTACATACTGTTTTTTATCCCAACTTTTATAGTTTTTAGTGCTTTTGTCCCTTAGCATATCTATTCCATTTGAACCCTTGGAATAGAACTCTTTAAAACTTTTGTATATATCATTATCATCTATTTTCATTTTTATTTTCCCATTATTATAAAAAGCTAAAAGTACAGGCATTTTATATGTTTTACTCATACTAGTGTTTTCTATCATATTTATAAAATCAATGGCAACTGTATTTAGAAGATTCTTTTCTTCTTCTAAGAGTTCTTTATTTTTATTTAAAAAGCCTATATAGTTTTTAAAAATATTATTTTTTGACTTTTTCTTCATTGCATTATATATATCATTATCCATATATGTTAGCATATCAACTCTAGAAGGTCTTTTATCTATTTCATTTTTTATCCTATAATATTCTTCTATAATTTTATCTCTAAACCTTTTACTTTCTTCTGATATTTTTTTAAATATATCTATTAATCTAAAATCAAAATCTATACGACATTCCTCTGGTAAGTCTTCTTCTCTAGGTATAATATTTTTCCCTTCACTACCCTTTATATGTTGACTTGTTCCTTTAAGTAAAAATGGAATCAAATGGGCCTTTTTATAATTTCCAATAAAGTCCAATACATTGAGATACTTTTTATTTGTATCTTTCCTTAACCCCCTTCCCAACTGTTGTAAAAATATTGTTGGTGATTCTGTAGGTCTTAAAAACAATACCATATCCAATGATTTAATGTCCAAACCTTCATTAAACATATCCACTGAAAATATAATATTAATTTCTTTATTTTTAAGTTTTTCCAAAGCTTTATTTCTCTCTAAAGAATATGTCCCCTGTTCTCCACTGTAAACTGAACAGGCTCGTACATTATTTTCATTAAAATATTTTGCCATAAATTCTGCATGTTCTCTACTGGTACAAAAGCCTAAAGCTCTGTTACTACTGAACTTTAAATAATTCTTTAGTATTAAGTTGGCCCTTTTATTAATACTTAAAGCCTCTTCCAATTGTTTCTTATTATATTTACCATCTACTAAGTCTATGCCTTTATAATCAACACTATCATCATATACTCCATAATATCTAAAGGGAACTAACCAACCTTTATTTATTGCCACATTTAATGTTGCTTCATAGATTACATTATAATCACATAACTCGTATATATCTTTATTATCTAGTCTATCAGGGGTTGCTGTAAGTCCCAACATAAATTTAGGATTGAAATATTCTATTATATTTCTATAACTTTTGGCCACTGCATGATGGAACTCATCTATAATGATATAGTCAAAATGATCTGGTTTAAAATATTTATTATTTAGATAACTTTCCTTTCCAAGGGTTTGAGCACTGGCAAAAATTATATCTGAGTATACGTTCTTATTATCCCCCATAAAAAACCCTGTTTTTGAGTCAGGTCTTATTGTATTAAATGTTTCTTCTGCTTGTTTTAATATTTCTTCCCTATGGGCTACAAATAAAATCTTATTATAGTCTTTAGAATCAAAAGCTGCCAAATAGGTTTTACCTACCCCTGTGGCAGCAACCACTAATCCTTTGTCTATCCCTGACTCTCTAGCATTTTCCAATTCATAAAGGGCTTCTATTTGTGCTCCCCTAGGTTTATATAACTCTGTTACTTTGGCAGTTTTATCCTCTTTTATATCAAGATTCATTTCCCTTCCGTTAGAAAGTTTTGGTTTTTTCCAATTGATTGAATACCTTCTTAATTCATCATCATTTATAACTATTGAATTATTATAAAATAATTCTTGAAATATTTCTTTATATGTCATAAAATCTTTGATATTTTCTTTTTTGTTAATTCTATAATTCCACTCTACCCCCTTTGTCATTGCTGACTTTGATATATTCGATGAACCAATAAATATTTCACCTCCATCCTTATAGTTAAACATATATGCCTTTGGGTGAAAGCTTCTTGATTTATCAGCATAAAATCTTACATCCCCTTTATCTCCTAATATGGACCTTATTAAATATAATGCAGATGGTTCGGTTATATTTAAGTAGTTTCCAGTTAAAATCCTTATTGGTATATTCCTTTTTGATATTTTCTTTAAATCCTCTTCCAATAATCTAACTCCCGATTCCATTAAAAAAGCAACAATAATATCTACACTTATAGCTTTTTCTATGGCTGCCTTTATATAACTATAAAGATGGTCATTAATCCCCGTTATACAATTTGTATTTCTATATAACTTATCCTTTGTACCTTCCATGTCTATTCCCCCAGCTTTGTGCTAACTATTTAATCTATTCCCTATCACTCATATGTCTTAACTATATTAATAATATCATTACCATATTTTTCAGCTTTAATTTTTCCAAAACCTGAAACTTTGATTAATTCCTCTTTATTTTTAGGCATTTCTGATATTAGGTCTTCCATTTGCTTATTATTAAATATAAAATAAGGTTTTATTTTTTCTTGTCTTGATCTTTCCACTCTAAACTTTTTTAGCTTATTAACTAGTTCTTCTTTATTATAATGACTTGTTTCTTCTTTTATTATCTCTTTACTATTATATCTATCATCTGGATCTTTATATTTTGAAACTATATAGTGCTCTCTTTTTTCAATATGTTGAGCCCTTAAAAAATTTCCTATATCCATAATTGATTGATAAGACATATTAACAATATCTGTATCCTTTAAAAGCTTTCTTAAGCTTTCATTAATCTGATCATGTTTGATTAACTTTTCTTTTATATTTTTAGGTGCATATCTCGTACTAATCACACTCTTTGGATTTGCCATAACCACCCTAGAAAATATGGGACATCTATTAATAAGTTTATATTTTTTTAATAGTTCTTTTACAATACTTATATGTCTTTCATTCTGTGTTATAGGGCTATATATACCTTCCTTTTTTACTACTTTCCCTTTGGAGTTTTTAATTCGTCTTATAAAGTCCCCCTTATTATTAACATATATATCTCCATTTAATTTTTTAGTTTCTAGTATACATATAAACTTGTTCGTTATTATTACAAAATCAATCTGAGCTTCATAACCCTTATATTTTATATACAAATCATGTAAACATACCATTGGCAGAAAGGAATTTTTCAGCTCATAATATACATTCTTCTCACCAATGTGACCTGCTTTTAGAAAGTTTATATCCCTTTCTATTTTTCTTAAATTTTCTTTTCCTTTGTTAGTTTCCTTTAGCTGCTCTAGTTCTAAAACTATTGGATTTTCATCTGTAAAATTCTTTATAAAAATTGGTCCTTCTATTGACTTTCCTATACTAAGTATAGAATCCTTTAACCCTTTTAAAATCATTTTTCTCCCCCTAATACCCCTTTGTAAACTTCCAATATTTTCTCTAATCTTGTTACTATTTTATCATAAAATGTTTATATTTGTAACACCCCTATAGGACTCAAGTCTTATATCATTAATTTTAATACATTTACATTCTATAGGTTAAGGACCTGAAAACCGGTCTAGGCATGCCTAGACCCTACATAAGATATTAGTCCCCACATGGAATGTTAATGTGTTAATTCCTATATAAAAGAAGTCTACACTGAAAAATCAGTATAGACTTCTTTTATATAAATCTCTTCTATTCCTCTTCTGCAAACCCTTTTCTTAAGTTATTCATTATATCAGTTAACCTATCTCTTACATGTATAATACTCTCTTTATGTCCTTTTTCATCTAAAATATCCACTGCATGGGATAGTCTTGCAAAGGTCATTAGATTATGAAATCTCATAAACAAGGGAATTTTTTCTAGCATAACATCATCTATATCTGTTTCCTTTCTATAACCCTTGATAAAATAATTATATTTTTCTTTATCAATAATCCTAGTGCCCTCTATGATATCCCTTAGGGCATAGGCGATATCAGCTCCATACCAATAGTAAGCACTATCATCAAAGTCTAAAATCTGGACACTATTATCTTGCCATATTAGATTATCTAGTTCAAAGTCATAATGGATTAGTCCAAAGTTTTCTTTGTTTATATCAAGACTCTCTAATTGTTCCCTTACTCTTCCTAACTCCTTTTTCGCCTCAATATCTTCCTCACATAGCATATCTTCAATATAGGCTAAATTATCTTTCCAACTCTTTCGATTATAATTGGGCTGTTGTTTCTTCATAGTATGATGAAGATGTCCTAAAGCTTTTCCCCAGTTATAAAATTCTTCTTCTTTTAAATCTTCAAACTTATGTAAAATACCCTTTAGTCCTTCAAAGACAACTCCATAAAATGTACCTAGTTCTGTTTCGAAGGTTTCGATATATTTGCCATTTAAAGACTTAGTAGGTTTAGAAACCTTCATTCCTTTTTCTAATAGTCCTTCTAAAAGTTGTATCTCCCCTTTTATATGATCAATATCCCTTTCACTGGAGTGGTTCATCCTAAAGTAATAGGTCCTCCCTTGTTTTTTAAATACAAATACAAAGTTAGCACTTCCCCTCCAATAGAAAACCGAATTTGGGTCATAACCCCACAGTTTGATCATATCTTCAACAAATGGGCATCGCCACTCTTCATCAACTTTATTTAATATTTTGCTAATTAATCTTAATGACATCATAAGATCAGTACCCCCTAGTATATGACTTATTATTTAAGTATTATATCATTATTTAAAATATATTTATATTGTATAAATTAAAGGTTTAATGCTTGAAAACCGGACTGGGCATGCCCAGTCCCTACGCAACATGTTGATTCCTGCATGGGGTATCAAAGGATGTTGAGTCCCACGTAAGAGGTTTAGATTTTATATAAACTTCTTTTCAATCCCATTAACCCAATTTGCTAATGTTTCTTTGTTCACACTGTAATACACCCTATTTCCGATCCTCTCTTTGATAACAATGTTACCAGCTAAGAGAAACTTTATATGATGGGAAATGGTTCCACCTGAGAGATCCATAGTTTCCCCAAGTTCTCCACCATACATCTTTTTATCAGTCAAATGTTTTATTATTTCATACCTACTACCATCGGATAAATATTTTATAATTTCACATAGACTTTCTTCATCTATATTATGGTCTGTAACTTTCACTTCTTTTAATTTAAAATCTCTCTTTAATACTTCTACAAATTTAATGATAGAGTCCTCTCTTATCTTATGATAAATCCTTCCTTTATCCTTTATCTCTTGTAATAGCTTTATAATATGAAGAATAGTTATATGGTGGGTTATAGTAGCGTTGGTTATGTTAAGCTCCTCTGCCAATTCACTGGCGTACCTTGGTTTATCCTTTATTAATAACATTATCTTAAACCTACTATCATCAGATAGATTTTTAAGTATATTTTTAGTCCAATTTCTTTCATTATTTAAACCATATTTATCATTTAAACACTCAACATTATAGCCTATAAACATGCATACATCTTCACCATTTGACATAGTTAAATTATCGAAGGCATAGTTGTCTATTATTCTAGGGGATAGATATATATTTTTATACTCATATTCATCAAAATCATCAAGTAAAGGCTTTATCATATTAAAACCTTCTTTTTCTATTCTTTTTTTAAGATCAGTTCCCCATTGCCTTCCCTTTATATCTAATGGCATAAGCTTTTTTTTAAGTGCTTCTTTGGAGTTTCTAAAAAATTCACTACACTTAAGAAAAAAACCCTTTACATCCGATGCTACCTCTACTATATACCATTTAAATTCCGTTGATATATTAACCTTTTTTAGCATATTTATTATATCTTTTATATCTATATCCTCTTTATCTACTTTTACATATTCTTTATCCCTATACATTCTAAGTAGTTTAATATATATATTATTTAAGATCATATCTTCCTCTATATTTTCCATATGGGAAAGAAATTCCTCTAAGTCTTTTCCATAGGAGATTTCCTTCCAATTGGAAACAAAATTAAATAAATCAGTATCCCTTCCCTTTCTAGGAAATCTTTTAAAGAGTTTATTTAACATTTCCCTATCAATCTTTTTAGTTTTACTTATATATCTTATAAGTTTATTAGTTTCATCATCTAGCTTAAGATCATATCTATTATATAGATTTTCTGTATGTTTAATATCGGCTCCCATATATAGGCCCATTATTAGATTATCCGTCTCTATATTTTTGGTATTTACGAAAATAGCCATTTATTCACCTTCTATTTCTTATTTGTATATTATTTATTTTAACATATAAGAGATTTTAAAGGTAAGTAAATAGATTATCATATAATGATATACTTTTTATAAATAATATGGATTTGTGGTCTAATAGGTCTTGTAATACAAGATCTAAGGGATTGAATATATTCAATCCCTACATAGTATATTATTTTACATATATATTATTTTACATAGGATAATCAAAAGAATATTTATACATAGGTTGTTTTACAATGACATATTAGCTAACTAATTTTTCTTTACTGGTAAAACCCTCCTCCACATAATAAAGACTATAAAAGTATCCCTTTTTATCAATTAAGTCATAGAAATCTCCTACTTCTACTATTTCCCCATCCCTCATAGCTATTATTTGGTCATATTTTTTTAATATATCTTCCATTAGCTTATGGGTTACTACTATTGAAGTTACACCTGCTAGGCTTAATAGTGACTTTTCTATGCTATAGGCTGTTTCATTATCAAGGGCCGATGTTGATTCATCTAGTAACATTATAGATGAGTCTTTCATAAGGGCTCTGGCTATGGCAACTCTTTGCTTTTCTCCCCCTGATAGTTTGCATCCATTTTCCCCCACTTCTTCATATATTCCCTTAGGTAATGTAGCTACAAGCTTTGATAGTCCTGCTAAATTTATTGCCTCTGATATCTCTTTATCACTATAATCTTGATACAAGGCTATATTATCCCTAATAGTTCCATCAAACATAAATACATTTTGCTGTATAACCGATATCTCTTTATAGATATCTTCTAGTAATATATCACTATGTTTTAGTCCATCTATATCTATCTCCCCATTAAATTCATCATAATATCTTAAAAGAAGTTTTAATATGGTTGATTTTCCACTACCGCTGCCCCCTACTAAAGCGTATTTTTTACCCTTTTCAAATTTAATATTTATATTTTCAAGTGCCTTTTTTTCTCCATCATAACTAAAGTCTACATTTTTAAACTCTATACTTTCCTCAAAACTCTCTAGGTTATATTTAGCATCCTCTTTTACTTCTGATTTTGTTATGTTACTAATCTTTTTAGATATGTTTTTAAGGGACTTTATTTTATTTACTATCTGTACACTCTGAACTAATGGATTAGCTAAGTTATTCATTAGTTGGATAAGGGCTATTAGGGTTCCCACCGTTATTTGACCCTTTAATACATAATATCCCCCAAAGCCTATGGGAACAACAAACATCAGTGTTCCTAAAAATCCAGCGATAGTATCTACCATACCACTAAATATTGAAAATCCTTTCTTTTTTTCTTCTGTACTTTCATTAACTTTATCGTAGATATCTTTTGTTTTTGAAAATATATTAAAGTTTTTTATAACTTCAAATCCCGATAGTATATCCTTTGTTTTAGTGGTTAACTCTTCTAAAGACTGAGAGTAGTCAGATTTTTTATTTGATAGCTTATTTCCAAATAACTTTGGTATAGTCATAGCTAATATAGTTACTGCT
This sequence comes from Dethiothermospora halolimnae, assembly GCF_037577855.1. Classification (NCBI taxonomy): domain Bacteria; kingdom Bacillati; phylum Bacillota; class Tissierellia; order Tissierellales; family Thermohalobacteraceae; genus Dethiothermospora; species Dethiothermospora halolimnae. The sequence continues at coordinate 61,806 of NZ_JBAKFX010000001.1, forward strand.
AAAATAGCTATGGTTACAGGTATACTTATATATATAACTGAAATAAAGGCAAATATAAATCCAGAGGCAAACTTTACTAGATTAAATATGTTTAAAAGCCCATCTTGTTCTATCATGTTTATATCATTTGTCAACATAGATATATATTTTGCACTATTTTCTTCAGTAAAACTTTTTATGTCTTTTTTCAGAATATGGGAAAATACATTACTTTTTAAATAGGTCAGTGTCTTTTTCATGTATATAGCCTTAGATATCTTCAGTAAAACTTCAAAAATTACTTCGCATAAAATATAGATTCCAAATACAATTAACCCATCTAAAAACATCCCCAAATCTTTCCCCGATGCTAAGTCTATTATGTATTTAAACATAAATGCCAATGCCACGCTTATAAAAGAATTAATAACTACTAAAATATTTGTTACTAAAAACCATCCTTTAAATTTAAATATATAATTTTTCATATTACTCCCCCCACTTTTTATAACTATCTAAATGTATTTTTATTGTTATATAAATAATATATTCGTTTTTGATGATTGTCAATACATTTTTTTGATAGTTATAAAAAACAGTTTTATTAATTTGTGGTGTCAGAATTTATATATACTAATAGAAAGTTTATTATTACCTAGTAATTTAGGGCATTAAAAAGCGGTCTGGGCATGCCCAGATCCTACATCAAATATTTGATTCTTACATAAAATATTTAGTTTATATATAAAGTATTTAATTTCTATATACTCAATCGAAGGATTACAAATCCCCCTATGTTCAATAAATTCAAATCAATAATCGAATCTGTACATAAAACTAGCCTATACTGAAAAAACAGTATAGGCTTAACCCTATGATTTATCTAACATCATATCAAAACTCCTATTAGATTCCTGAACATATATTTCCTTTGGTATAAAGTTTTTATTAAGTAATTTTTTAGTTTCTTCCGATAGTTTCATATCAGTGGCTATCTCTTTACCTGCTCTTTTTATATGTTCTAAATATCCAGATATAATGGGTTTAAGTTCCTCCACTTGATTAGCTAATAGTGTCCCCTGTGTAGTATAAATCTCTCCTATTATTTCTGTATGCATATGATGTGCTACCCTGTTGGCCCATTTAGACACTACTTGGAACTGACTTTCTTCAGAAAATCCACAGTTTGACATCATTACTAGTTTAGGTGTTTTTTCATCTACCGGTTCTACATGTCTAGTTTCCCCCTGTTCATCTATCTCAAAGTGGGGATCTCCTAATACTACCAGTCGGTCCATAAACACTTTAAGCATTCCAGAAATATTATCAAAATACAATGGAGTAGCCAAAACTAAAATATCTCCTCCCTCAGTAATAGAAAGTACTTCTTTCATTTGATCATCAATTATACATTGTCCTTTATTTTTAAACCAACAGGCAAAACAACCTTTACAGTGTTGTATTTCTTTTTCTGAAAGAAATACATTTACAGTTTCTGCCTCGGCCTCTTTAGCTCCCTTTAAAAATGCATTAGCCATTACATTAGTATTACTACTTTCTCCCTTAGGACTTCCATTAACAACTACAATCTTCATATCCAACACCCCTTTTAAAAATATGTAATCAGTGTAATAGTTTAAATATATATAACTATTACACTGATTATCTTAATTCTATCCTTAATCTATTATTTTATCAAGTTTTTTTTACTTAAGTATGGAATATTATAAATATTGTTTTTAAAAGGACTGTCTAATATGGAAAACAAAAATCCCCTAACCAGACTAATTTTAAGCCTTCTGGTTAGAGGATATTATTAATAAAGATTATTCACTTACTCCACTACCGGTAACCATCCAGGTCTACTAATAAGGGCTTTCCAAAGAGGGTCAGGTATAACCAATCTGTCTTGATCCTTTTTAGATAAAGTAGTCACAATCTCAGATTCTTTTCCTTCTTCTATCTTTTGTACCCAATCTGGTTCCATGAGTAATTCCCTCCCAAGGGCAACCATGGCAACACCTGCATCTAATGCCTTTTTAGCTTCTTTAGCTGTATGGATAGAGCCTACACCGATTAATGGTACTCTATCATCAATTTTTTCTAAAAGGTACTGTATTCGGGTATTTGTATCATCAACCCCTCGTCTAGGTTTAGACCAAAAATCCATTAAAGAGACATGAAGATAGTCTAAGCCTTTATCTGACAGTTCATCTACTAGCTTAAGGGTATCTGTCATTGTGATCCCCGGTGTTGTTGGTTCTTCTGGTGAGAACCGATATCCCACTATAAAAGGTTCTTTAGCATGGGTTTTTACAACCTTTTTCACTTCGTCTACAACTGCTAGAGGGAAGGTTAAACGTTTTTCTAAACTTCCTCCAAAAGAGTCTTCCCGTCTATTGGAGTGGGGAGAAAAGAATTGTTGTATTAGATATCCATTGGCTCCATGGATCTCTACACCATCAAAACCCGCCTCAATGGCCCGTCTTGTTGCATCCCCAAATGACTTAATTATATCTTCTACTCCCTTTTCTGTTAAAGCTCTAGGAGTCACGTCTCTTCTTTCTGAAGCCACGGCACTGGCACTAACCACATCTTTGTTTGGCACTAACTCAGGGGGACACTCCCTTCCACCGTGAAAGATCTGAAGAACTGCTTTGGCTCCCTGTTCTTTAATACTACTTGCTAATCTCTGTAGGCTTGAAATCATATCATCATTGTCGGCTCCAAATTCCCCATGAAACCCTTTTCCATCTGGAGTTACATAGGCACAGGCAGTAATAACCATACCTACCCTCTTTGACCTTCTTACATAATAATCTATCTCAACATCGGATACTGTTCCATCGGGGTGGGAAGAATAATTGGTCATAGGGGCCATTGCAATTCGATTTTTTATTTGGCTATTATTTTTAAATGTAAGTTTTTCAAATAGTGATTCATAATTTGGATTCATATTATCATTCTCCTTTTTCCTTTACATTTTTAAACATAAAAAATTCTAGGTAATATATAAATTACCCAGAATAAATTAATTGATTCAAACTATAAAATACTTTTTAACATATTATATTTCTAGACTGATAGAACATTCCCATAGGTAATGTAATGAAGTTTACTAAAAAATAAAACTTTATTTTAATATAAAATCTACTCCTTGTACTAATTTATCATTTAAATCATCTGGATACGAATGACCTATTCCGTCATTAATATAATATTGGTATGGAACTCCAATATCCTTAAAGTCTTTCATCATTTCCTCCACTTCCTGCACTGGCAGATCCTTCTCGCCGTCCATAAACACACCTTTTACACCTCGATGTAACAACCCTTTAACATTCTCTTTTGTAAATAAATTTGACTTAGCTGAGCACAGAGCAATAAATCCCTTTACTGGAACAGTATTAGTCAGTGCAATCTCTATAGCTGCACTAGATCCACCTGAGAATCCCCCAATTATGATACTATTCTCATCAATTGAATACTCGTTGTTTATAGCTTCATAACATCTCTTAATCTCATCATATGCTGAATCATAACATTGCTTAATTTCATAACTACTTTTTGAAACTGGACGTATCTGTTCTGAATCTGGCCAATTCTTCTGATCAGGACTATAAAAAACTGTTTTTGTCCACGTATAACCATTGTGACCATCTAATTGACTTGATTGAATATAAGCAACAATGAAACCTTTATTTAATAACTCTTTCGGTTTCCAAAACTCTTTGTGATATGCTATATTATCTCCATCACCATGTAAAGTTATAAATAAAGGATATTTTTTTCCTTCAGTATAGTTTTGAGGCAATAAAACCTCCCATTCAAAACTCACATTTTCTTGTTGCTGATTTCTTAGAAAATCATTTTTCTCTCTTATTTTTGTGTATTCCTTACTGTTAGTAAATGGATCAGAGAATCTGCTCCAAAATAGAGGACATACATAACCTCTGTCAACTAAGTATGTTAAATCTTTTAGACACTCATCATATAATCCTGATTTGCTATGAAGTTGAGCTCTATCTAGCATAATAGTAAATAAATGTTTTTGGAACTCTTCTTCTGGAAGATTTTTCATTCCATTTTTTAATAAAGTTAAAGCTTCCATATACTTTGGTACAGAGTATGCCTTCTCTAATTCTTTAAAACTATTGTATTTCATATACACTACCTCCACAAAAATTATACTCTACTATCAATGTTCTACATTTTTTTTAATCCACCTCTTTAATAACCATTAATTCTACAATTCGTTTATATTTTCATCAATATATAAAAAACATCAATTTCAAAACATACACTTTCCACAACACAATGGGATGGTCATAATTATAGTGTCCATATAAAAAATGCCCCCTAAATAATCGGGGGCATGGTGTTCAACTTAGACAAGCTATTACATAATTGTCTGTTATAACTACAACGATTTTACTGGCAGATAAATATCTATAAAATGTTTTTTCTCTGGATGTGTATTTGGATCATTCATATACATCTCAAAAACACAACCATCATCAGGTTGAAGTCCACTGTTAGGAAGCCATTCACTATAAATGTAATTCCAAGCAGTTGTATGGTCTCTTGGTTCATCCACCTGAAAATGTCCAATAGCATATTTCCCTGCTGGAATAACTATCTTTCCTATTTCACCTTCTACTTCTGCATCTTCAGATACTGTTAGACACATACTTGTTTTTAAGTTATCCTGTTTAGTAAATTCAGGATTATCATGATAAATTACAAAGGGTTTTGAGTTATTATTCAGCAAACCCTTGACCTTAGCCCAATTCATCAGTCTTCTCATCATTCCTTGAAATTCAACAGCAAATTCTTCATAAGAACCCATGTGTCTTAAATAAATTGCTCTAATCTCTTTAATTTTTCCCACCTCAACATTGCCTTTACCTAACATAATATCTTCCTTTCTCGATGTATTTGTTACACCTTCATTATATCTAGGTAATAAATAAATGGATTTACCATTCTTGCTATCCACTTGGCAATTCTTGCTATAGTTTTGTCTTACTTCTGTAGCACTCTTTCCAAAGTGTCTTTTAAAAAGTCTAGAAAACGCTGCAGACTCAGAAAACCCCAGCATCATTGCAATCTCAGTTATGCTCATAGAAGGATTGCGTAAAAGTAAAGAAATAGCTCTCTCCATTCGTATTCGATTTATATAGTTCAATAGTGTTTCTTTTACAATTCCACTAAAAATTCTATGAAAATGAAACTTTGAAAAACCAGAAACTTCCGCAAGGATATCAAGAGAAAGATCTCCACTAAGATTGGCTTCGATGTAATCTTGTACCCTATTTATTCTTGAAATATACTCCATATAGGTGGCGGATTTATCAGAACTAGCCATTTATTTCACCTCTTTATCAAATCTATATTAAATGCCAGAATATTTAATTTTCAATCATGGGGACCCATTGAGTGGGGTATAGTATATGTTTTATATTTTTTAGATGTCATTATCCCGATTATGCAAATCCCTATTAATAAGACAATGGTAGTAATAAAACTACCTTCTGGGCCAAAATCTCCACCTGTAAAAAATACTGGACCGGTTTGTTTCATTGTAATAATTGTTTCTCCATTGGAATTAAACCCACTAACAGGTAATCCAAAAATGTTTCCTAACGTTAAGTTCCAAGAAAAGTGCATTCCACAAACTCCCCAAATATTGTTTGTGTATATGGCATAGCTAGCAAAGAAGATTCCAGACAAAAATAAATTTATAAAGGATAGTATAGTTACACCAGAGCTAAAAAGATGCAGTATACCAAATATAGTAGATGTTAATAAAATTGCTAAAAATGGTGTGTATCGATTGCCTAGAATAGGTATTAACCAACCTCTGATTGCGATCTCTTCTGATGCACTTTGGACTAACCATCCTAGAATAATCCACATAAAAGTTAAGAGATCAACATTCATATTGAAACTATCAATTTCTATCATCCCCAAAGCAATTAACACCGTAGTAATTGCTAAAATTGCAGCAAATACAACAACAACCCCAATTAAATAAAATTTTATTGGGGTGGATACTTCAAAACCCATTGTTTTAATAGGCCTTTTTTCTACAAAATGTACCCACACGAAAAAAATTAATATTTGCACTCCACATGTAATAAATCTTTTCAATCCATGGACCAAGCTACTATTTATATGAAAACCTATAGTAAAAATATTTCCTATTGTATCTGCAACTATTCGCCCAGCATAAAGCCCAGCAAGCCACAGTACGAAATAAATTATAATTATAGTAAGAATTTTATATTCAAAACTATTTGTTGTTGATTTTTTAAATAACGTACTTTGTTTTAATTTATGGTCTATACTTATCATTTGGTCTACCCCTTTTTTATACTAAGCTCACTCTATTAGCTATATATATTCCACATATATACATACATCCCCTTCTTATTTTCCATAGTTATATATGTTTATTATGAAAATGATACAATCTTAAGAAGAAAGGCTATTTTTTCGCTTTTTTGTCCAGTACAGGGTGCATTCTGTGCCAATTTACTCATTATATATACCTGAGGATTACCTCTTATATTATCTATTAATTTATAACTTTATTAAAAGACATCGATAATTACTATATACTTTAAATCCTAGCTTTTTTGAATACTCAAATGCTTTTTCATCATCAGATTCGATAAAGAAGAGTGCCTTTTTTATATTATGATTTTCAAAACCATCATTTAGTGTAACAGTAATTAAATCCTCTTCGATACCTTTATTAGCTATGTCTTTATCAATAAACAGGGCAAATATCTCTAATTCATTTAGATCCATTTTACTCTTTCTAGCAGCAATACTTCCCTTTATCTGAGAATCTACCCAATATGAATATATAATCCAATTATTGAAATCCTTTTTTATTTGCTCACTATTCCAATAAATATCATTAGCTTTAGAATCATGATATTTTGCAAACGAAGGATAGTTAGTATGATTAATCTTTGTTATAGAGTGTCCTATATCACTTGGTCTAAACTCACTTTCTTTAAGTCTTTGGTCAATACTAGAATCAATAATTTGGAATCCATGACTTAATAAACTGTTGATTGCAACCTCATTTTCTTTTGTATAACCTATATAAGCTTTATAGCCTTTGTAATTTTTATTTAAATATTGTACAAATATTGATATTATCTTTTCAACGTTATTCTTAATAAATATTCCACTTGTTTGTAAATATAAATCTTTTTTTAAAACATTAAGATAAATAACACTTATTAATTCATCATCGATGAAGTATCCAAGTAAATCATCATCTGGATATTTTAAAAACTTTTTAAATTTTTCTAAAAATTCTTTTTGAGAGTTCCGTAATGGATAACTATTTGTAAGTGGACTTTTTGACAATGAATAAGCCAAATTTGCTGCTGTTTCTATCTCATTTTCTTTTAATTTTCTTAACATATTGATTGCCCCCCCTTTTTATATTTAAAAATTGTACCTATAATAATCGAAAAAAATAGTTCCTATATCAAGAACTATTACATCAAAATTATATCATGGTACTATCATCTATTCATGTCTATAAATAGTTATGTATAGAACTCAGTCTTTTAAAATTCGTATGTAAAATTAACCCAAATTATTGTTTTTTATGGTATAATAAAAGTTAAATAATATATATATATTAATTAATTGGGGGATTACGAATCCCCCAACAACCAGTATAGGAATCGTCTGTCAACCATTATATCAATTACTTATGAACTAGCAATTTAATTATCACTAACTAGCAAACTAATCATTTATTTATTATTTAGTTAATTACTTATTGACTGATAAACCAATCATCTTTTCATCAGAAAAATAATTACTTAAAACTAATTGAATGGAAGGGAGGAATATTTTTGACTAATACAAATTTACAGGTCATAAAACCGGTATCAAAAAAAGAAAGGATAAAGGAGCTAGATATCATTAGGGGTTTTGCTTTGTTTGGAGTTCTTTTGGTTAATATGGCTATGTTTAATTCTACACTTTTTATAGAAGCTATTGAAGGGTCAGCTTTGTCTAGTCCTCTAGAGTTAACTAACTTTGCAGATAAGTTTGGTGCCTTTTTTATTAAGATAGTGGGGGAAGGGAAATTTTATACCATATTCTCATTCCTGTTTGGTTTGGGCTTTTATATTTTTATGGGGAGGGCTGAGATGAAGGGTTTTTCTTCTAAAAAGCTATTTTTGCGCCGTTCATTTTTCCTATTGTTATTTGGGGTACTGCATTTTTCCCTTGTTTGGTATGGGGATATATTACATACCTATGCTATCATAGCTTTCCTGCTGGTCTGCTTTAGAAATAAGGGTTTAAAGTCAATAAAAAAATGGATTATAATATTGCTTATAGTATCTACTTTATTAATGTCCCTTGGCATGTTATTAAATGATCTATCATCGGAAGCATTATCACCGAAAACCTATAAAGAACAAATGGATACTATGGAGTCTCTGGCAAAGGAATCTATTAATCTATATCAAGATGGTTCATTTTTCGAGATAGTTAGGTATAGGGTAACAGTGGAGTGGCCCCGTATGCTTATGTCCCTTATTGTTATTATTCCAAAGATTTTAGCTATGTTCTTGATTGGACTATATGTGGGGAAGAGAAAAATATTTAACGATATAACAGGTAATATGCCTCTTATAAAAAGGACATGGAAAATAGGGGGTATAATAGGGGGTATAGCTACAGTTATATATACTTTCATAGAGCTTTCTATTATATCAATAGATCCTATTTTATCCTCTGGAGTGGTAACTTTCTTTAAAGAGATAGCAACAGTATTTCTATCTTTGTTTTATATAACTAGTTTAATTTTATTATATAGAAAAAATATATTTAAAAAGATACTTAATCCCCTTAGGTATCTGGGACAGATGTCACTAACCAATTATTTAGTACAATGTATTTTATGCTCCCTTATATTTTATGGTCATGGTTTGGGCTTAATAAATAAAATCGGCATTTCTGTGGGGATATTACTGACTTTTGTTATATATTTTAGTCAAATTATCATTAGTAAGTTATGGCTAGGAAAGTTTAGATATGGTCCCTTTGAGTGGATATGGAGACGTTTGACCTATGGTAGGAGATTGTAGTGAAAAGGGTCTAGGCATGCCCAGACCCTACATCAAACATTCGATTTTTATATAGACATCTCATCTTTTTCATAATGCTTGTGAGCCATATTAATTCTAAGTTTCTAAGAAATACTTTCCTTTGATCTTTCCATATCAATAATATTACAGTCTGCTTTTTCCTCAAATCTATATATTTCATCATGGGTTATTAGGATAATACATCTCTTTTTGCTTTCTTTTATGATAATATTTTCTGCCTTTTCTTTATTTTCTTTATCTAAGTTTGATACAATCTCATCTAAAATAACTATAGGAGTATCAGATATTATTGCCCTTACAAGAGACAATCTTTTTTTCTCTCCTCCCGATAGAGCTTTACCTCCATCTCCAACTTGCTGATAAATCTTGTTGTCTGAAAAGCCCAGTTTTCCCAATAACTCCCTTCCTTTATTTAATCTTTCTTTAGTCTCTATTTCTACAGTTTTAGGGTATATGATATTTTCTAATATTGAGCCTCTAAATAAAAATATATCTTGACTGGCATAGGAATAGATTTTATTGGTATTTTCATATCTTTTATTTACAATTATTTTACCTTGTTCTAATTCATAAATTCCTATTAAAGATTTAATTAATGTAGTTTTTCCACATCCACTTTGGCCGTAAATTATATTAATACTTTTATCCCTTATCTTACAGCCAAAGTCTTTAAGTAAAGTCTTGTCGTTACCTTTTATTGTAATATTATCAACACAAATTGAATTTTCTATATTCTCAAATCTAAAATTATTATTTCTTATTACATCATCTTCTTTTAAAAAACCATCTATATCTTCCACACTGGCTAGCCCTTTTTGAAGCATTTGATAGTAACGTATAATATTAGTCACAGGGGAGTAAAATCTTGTAGTGTACATTGAAACTACTAATAGACTACCAAAGCTAAAGTTATTTCTTAATATCCCCATGGCTATATATCCTAAAGATATGGATATAGCTATGGTTCTTATTGTTTTTTCAATGATATAAAATATACTTAAACCTTTATCAGCTTTATGGCTAAGAAAATAATAATTATGATTATATTTGTCGTAGTCATTAGTTTCCTTTTTCTGTCCAAAGAAAGTCCTTATGGCATCTAGATTTATAAATGTTTGAGTGATATGGTTTATCATACTTTTTTCTTTATCTATTTTATTTATGTATAGTTCTTTCTGATATTCTCCGGAATTATATCCCATATAAATCAATATAGGTAATCCCACTATAAGGAAAACTAGTACTACAATACTGATTTTTGATATAAAGAAACTAATCCATAATAAATCTAGAAAATCAGATATCAAAGTGAATAATGCTGTACTGAAAACAGCTTCAAGTCTAGCAGTATTATTATATATTGTGTTAATAATATTTCCTTTATCACTTTTATTAATATATCTGTAGCTGATATTTAACAATTTTTCATATGTTATATTTCTAATATTGTAAATTATTTTGTTAAAATATTTTGAAGATAAATAACAAAATATATTTCTAACTATGGTGCTTAATATGATTATTATACTGTAGGTAATAAATAGTTTTAATACTATATTTAAATCGTCTGAGTTGGATTTTAAGTGAGCTAGTATTTGGTCTGATATTTTGCCTAGATATGATGTTGGTAGTATACTTAAGAAGGAAGAAATAATAGCAAGTACAACTAAGGAAAAAAATTTTCCTCTACCTACCTTGGCTATCTTTATAAGGTGGGTTACCTTTTTTATACTTTCTCTCATTATGTTTTTTCATTCCTCTCGTAGTCAATGCTAGAATATTTTTATATTATATCTTTCGCCAACTCCCTAGGTTTAACCTTTATTTTCCTTTTTATTTTATATTTTAGGGCAGTAGAAAGGGTCTAGGTATACCTAGACCCTACATTTTATTTTTTCCACAACATTTTTTATATTTTTTACCACTACCACAGGGACAAGGTTCATTTCTACCTACTTTTTTTACTATTCTCTGTCTTGTAGCTTTATTGTTATTTGTCATAAAGTCGGCCGGTTTATGACCCTTTAGTTCCCATCTTCTAGTGTTGTTATAAAGCTTAGTGAGGTTTTGTAGTATCTCTCTCTCCTCTTCGTATGAAAAGTCATCTAGTGAAAACATTTCATTGCATATATCTACTAAATCACTTACTTCGCAGTATTGAAACGTGTATATAAGGTCATCTATTATATCCCTTGCTTCATCTTTCCTTAGTCCATATACTTTTCTAAAATAATTTATTACTTCTTTCTGACTTTTATTTAATAGTAACTCTCCTGCCCTTTCTATCTCTCTAATCGTTATATATTTTAATGGGTAATAATCTAAATCTTTTCTGGACTGCTGGGAAGCATAAATAGCTTTATATTCTTCATTTAATATAAAATATATAAGACCTTCATTTATTTCAATATAAGGACTAAATTTAGGATATTCATAAATTAATCCTATCAAATGTCTAGTATCCATATCTATGTTATATCTGTCTTTTAATAAGTCTATCAGACTTAAACCATCTATTACTCCATAATAATGGAGAGTTCCATCTAATATCTGACATACCTCTGTATTTCTTCTTATTTGATCCTCTAAATCCGGTGATTTTAATAATTTTCTTAAAGGAGAGGATATTTCCTTTGGCAAAACTAATAATAAGAATTCTGGGTCTACTCTAGTACTAAATGCTATACCTATACTTTCAAGATACCCACCTATCTTATAGTCATATCCTATTTCTATAGCCCCATCATTGTCTAGCATATTTATTAATAAATCTATTTCATGATGTCCTAATAGTTTAATCTTTTTGTCTAGATTCTTAGGTATCCTTTCTGCTAAAGCCTGGATTAGATCTTTTTTATTTAGCTGACTTAGACCTTTAAACCCATAACTTTTTCTTATACTATTTAGTTCTTTTTTAGTTAGAGTATTTAAATAATCTTCGTAAGTATCTTTTTTACTTATTGCTAATGTAAAGTTATTTAAATTACCCCTAATATTCTTCCCAAACTGCTTAAATACATTTTCTACTATGTTCTGAAACTTATCATTTTCAACTAATTCTTCAAAGGGTTTGTCTCGTAGTTCTTCGATATTTTTCATATTATTAAACATTTCATTAAAATTATTATTTTTTATGAAATTTTGAAATAATTCCTCTGTATTATCTTCATAAACATTTAGTGCTTTAAGGGCAAAATCATAGTCATCTTTATACTCTAAAGCTTTCTTAGCATATTCTTGTATAAGACTATTATCATCATTTATTATTGATTTTTGTACTCCTAGGTTATATAAGCTTCTAGCTATTAACTCATTGTGTTCTCCATTATCCTCTACATATTCTAAAGATTTTTCAAAATATTCTTTAGCCTGTTTGTGTTTACCACTATAGTTATATATTATCCCTAGATTATAATAAACATGTGGATCATCTTCTTTTAATTTTATTGCATTTTCATAGTGGATTTTTGCCTTGTTATTATCTCCAATCTCCATATAATAACTGCCCATTCCTTCTTCTAAATAATAATTTAATGGATACAAGCTTAGTATTTTATAGTTATTGACTAATACCTCTTTATTCCCAGTTTTTTGATTCATTAAAACATCTATCATATATATAGCCCATGTTATATCTATTTTATGTTCATGTTTTTTTATATAGTATGAAAGATAGTTTATTGTTTCATATCTACTACTTTCAATCTTTAATATCTCAATAAACTTTTCTTCATAGTTAGATTTAGTTAACTTTATGCCATAGTGTTTTTCTATTTTCTTTAAAATCATAGTTATTATCCTTTCTTTTAATTATATCTATATTATAACTTATTTACTCTATATTAGTATGCCAAAATAGAACTAGACTAAATTTAATTAGATTTTATCGAAATTTCTTTTTATTATTGGGAAAATCCATAATTTCCCTAGTTCATCCTATAATTATATCATAAATTCCAGTTGACATTTTCATACAATTAAATGTACACTTAATTGAAATAATAGTTATTATTGAATATATGGGGGGGTTAAGTAAAATGAAAAAAATATTAATAATATTAGTTTTATTTTTTGGATTAATGAAGGATTCTATATCCTACGGTACAAGTGATTGTACCGCTGGGACAGGGGAACTAGTATGTTCAAATGAAAAGATATTATTGGAATATGATTTTTACAATATTTCAAAATATGGATTGGATTCTAATAAAATAGATTTTAAAAATATTGATATAACCTATTATCAGTTACCTGAAATGTTAAGTTCAGATTTAAGTTATTATAGGATAGAAGATTGTAATAATGGGGTTTTATTAAATAGAAATATATTAATAGATAGACAAAATAGTATTTTAATAGTTTTAAGACGAAAAACAGAAAGTGAAAGTTTTGAAATATTAAATGCTGTAGAATTTGATAAAAAGGATATATTAAAGGATATAAATATTATTTTAGGGTATAGTGATGGTCCTCTCATTAAGACAGTACTTACAGATGAAGATAATAATATATATATAGTAGAAAATGACACTTTAAAGGTTCTAAAAAAAATTAATATGAAAAATTGGAAAACCCTATCGGGACATCTAGATACAGCTAATCCCACAGGAGAAAAATGGGATAAAGTATTCTTATATCAAATAAATCAAAATAAAAATAAAATAAGAAAATTTGACATATTATCCAGTGAAGTTCTATATGAATATAATTTATCAAATTCCCCTATAAAGGGAAAAATAACGACAATAAAATACGAATCTGGAGGGGTAATATATATATCATCAAAATTAAATGATAAATATGCTATTTACCTTGCAAATGAAAGAACCTTTGATTACTTTGAGATATGCAATAATATATATACAAAACCAATAAAAAACATGTGGCCATACTATGGAAATAATATGTTTTATTTAGCTATATTTCAGCCTACTAATGAATATCCTATAAAATTAATAGAAATGACTGATGAGGAAACTTGGAAGGAAATAAAATAATATTAAGGATACTCTATCGAAACATGCCATATCTTATCATAGGGTTCACATTCCCCACCAAACATAATGGCAGCTATTTCTGGTTCCATAGACATATCAAAAATCAACTTTTTATCATCCATAGTTGCGTAGTATAAGGATATTCTTTCCCCTGCTACACATAGTTTATTATTAAAATTTTTCATAATGATTCTCCCTTTGCTATATTTAATATAACTTTCACTTACTCAACTATCTAAACATTAAGATGGCTATCTCAACAGAGTAAGCCATCTTAATGTTTATAATAAACTAAATACTTTATAGAAGGTTAAGTAAACCTAAGTATATACTATATTCATAGCTTTACTTAATCTTTTTCCATTGTTCAGTCACTATTTTTACCAACTTATCTGCTGTGTCCCTGTTAAATGGCATAACCATACCACTATAAATGTAATAAATTAAATATGAATGTAATACTTCATATCCCCCTTTATCATACTCATCTGCTGTGGGAAGATATCCATCGCAACCGTTTGTATATGCTCCCAAATATATAAGGTCATCATTGGATTCTTTAGCTACATTAACAGCAATTTCACACATTATTTCATTTGAAACTCCACAGAAACATCCGTCATCAAGTATAAAGTATTGAATTTCTATGTCTTTATTTTGTTTCTTTATGTCTTTGTTATTTAACTTTTCAATTTCTTTAAGCCAGTTTGTACCATCAATATTACTTTCCCTCATTGCTTCATTTGAGATTTCCTTTGCCTGTTCTAATGTTGGGACATCAGCAAAAAAGGTTTCTTTTTGGGAAAACATAGATAACTTTTCAATTCTACGGGGTTTAAGCTTTTTAATACAGTTTTTAATTGCATTATCAATCTCAACTGCCATCTTATTTAAGTCTTTTAATGAACCGGTATATTTGGGTTTAATATTTCCTGAAGCCCCTTGTGTTATCATCACGTGGCAATTATACTTTTCTTTAAGTAACTTTCTTGTAACTCCTATAAAATCTGAAGATATAAGATAATTGTCCCCAAGTAACACATTCCCATGGGCTGTAACCCTTAAAATCAACAAACGTAAATTTCCAGTGTTAGAATCTACAATTTTAAGAACTCCTACACGTTTATCTAAGACCCCATGCTCATCTCTACGATTAATTCCAATATTAGCTTCAGTATTTCCCCATGCTGCTTTAATTGGCCTAAGGTTTTTTTCTGCCTCATCTACCCCTAAAAGCACCTGTTTACAAAGAAAGGAAAAGTACTCTTTTTCGATAGCAGTATTAGGCCCTGAGTGGGTATGACTAAAACATAACATAACATTATCACGGGTAATCCCAAGCTTATTTGCTATTTCATCACGAAGTATGTTTGACTCTTTATAAGAAAACCCTATGTGGTCAATGGCCAAAAGACAACATTTCTCTTCATTAAAAATCCAAAGTGAAACTTGTGCAAATAGTTTGTGCAAAACCCCTCTAGATAAATTATCTTTTCTATTAAAACCTATAGTTTCTACATTAAAGGATGGAGTTATATCCATCTCTGAAAATCCTAATAATACATTATTTTTCATAAACTTGCTCTCCTTTTATAATCTATTTTTTATCTAAGGAATGCAAAGTCTAATCTAAGACAGTAAACTTTTCTTATAGCTCCATGCATAATTACTGTCATATATTAGACAATGCATGGAGCTAAAACAATGGAGAGTGGCTGTATCATCATAATAAACACCTCAAATTCATTTTATTGTTATAAAAAATATATTAGCTAAATATTCTATATGCCTTTATGAAGTTCCTTCTTTTTCGAGCTTTAATATAGCTTATATCTCTTCTAGCCATTTAGTTGTAAATGCTCCTAATTTATCAATGGACATATTATCAACATTGATAAATGTAGTATAGTCATATTTTGAAAACCACTGTTTTTTATATGTATGTAGATTATTTATATAGTGGTCAAAGAAGTTACGACTTCTATTTTGGTCTCCTTCCTTTCTTTTGCGAAGTACTTCCTTGCTGGCATCTAGGTATAATATACCATCTAGTTTACATTGTCTTAACCTATGTAACTCATCTTTTAATAACTCTTCTATATTCCAGTCTTTATCTATTGATTTTGGAAAATATAAAGTATAAAACTCGATTTCTTCAGGTCCTAAGTCTATAATAACTTTATCAAAGGATTTTAATCTGTTATATCTTTCAATTTCTGCATTTATAAATAGTCTTTGGATCTCAATATAGTCTTTTAGTTTATATTTATCTAAGCCTAATCTTTTAATTTCTTTTATAACTGGTCCTGGATTTTCATAGCTTACCTTAACATCCTTTAGGTTCGATTCTATATATTTTCCTAAAGTTGTTTTTCCACAAGCCATGCCCCCTTGAATTGATACTATAAACGACAATGACATCACCAACCTTATATTAAGTATGATACTAAACATTTTTCCATTGAATATAGCCTATTATTATGAATATTATAGTCTTTGATTTTCATATTTGTCAATATGACTTTTTATAAGAAATAAAGGGTTCTATTGTTAAATAAATTATTTAGTGGATGTTTATTCTAATAGTTGAAATTTCCCTCACTAGACATTTTTCTAAATAAGTGATATATTACTTACTAATGTTAAGAAAAAACTAAGTTATTATGGGGTGATAAAATGAGTACTATATCTGGTAGTGGATGTGATTTATTAATTCCCTTAAGTGAAAGAAAACCTCTAAAGGATATAGAGCGTAGTATTATTAAAACATATAGAAAGTATCTATGGTCTAAATTTGTTAAGGCTGTTAATGACTACTCTTTAATAGAAGAAGGGGATAAAATAGCAGTGGCCATATCCGGTGGTAAGGATAGTTTGTTGATGGCTAAGCTTTTTCAAGAGTTAAATAAACATGGTAAGATAAACTTTGATTTAGAATTTATAGCTATGAATCCAGGTTTTCATGAAAGTAATAGAGAGTTATTATTAGATAACTGCGATCACTTAGATATTCCTGTTAAGCTTTTTGAATCTGATATATTTAAAATAGTAGATCATATAGCAAATGACTATCCCTGTTATATGTGTGCAAGGATGCGCCGTGGTGCATTATATTCAAAGGCTAAAGAGCTTGGATGTAATAAGCTGGCTTTAGGTCATCATTTTGATGATGTTATTGAAACAAATATGATGAATATATTATGTTCCGGTAATTTTAAAACTATGTTACCTAAGCTAAAATCTAAGAATTTCGATAACATAGAGTTAATACGTCCCCTTTATTATGTTCGTGAAGAAGATATAAAGAGATTCACTCAAAATAATGGTCTATCTCCTATGAACTGTGGATGTGTAGTTGCTGCTAAAAAAACTTCCAGTAAACGTAGAGAGGTCAAGGACTTGATTAAAAAGTTAAGTGAAAGCTTTGAAAATGTTGAGGCAAATATCTTTCAATCAGCTAATAATGTTGATATAGAGCGTATTTTGGGATGGAAAAAGGATGATAAGAAATATTCTTTTCTAGATTTTTATGATGATTAATATAAATAGTAAATAAAGCCATAGGGCTACCCTCAGTGTGTGTTTAGGGTAACCCTATGGCTTTATTATGTGAGATTACATAGTCTTAATACTTTTCTTTAACATACTTTAGTATTTCTTTAAATAGATCCTTATTTGAAGCCATATAAGCTGATCTAAATGCTGGGCTAGCATTAGCTTCGCAAAACACATACTCACCATTTTTTCCAAACATTAAATCTATCCCAAGTACGTCTCCTCCTATTTTTTCATGGACTATCTTACAGATTTCTCTAATTTTACCATCTAAGGGATAAGGTTCTGTCACTGCCCCTTGGGAAATATTTGCTCTAAAATCTCCATTTGTAGTCTTCCTCTTTACCCCTATTAAGGCTTTACCTCCTATAGAGTAGATCCTTAGACTGGCTCCTGCACTGGTTTTTATATACTCTTGTGCTAATAATTCTCCCTGATTATATTTTTCATGTATCTCATCAAATTCTTGTTTATTATTTATTAAAAAGACTCCGTCACCTTTCAGTCCATGTATTTCCTTTAAAACAAAAGGAGATTTAACTTCTTTAACTAGAGCTTCATAACTAGAGCCATAAAAAGTCTTAGGTAAACATATGTCAGTTCCTGCTAATAAGGCATTTGTAATTACTTTATTATTACAGATATTAATAACCTTTTGACTATTTAGTGTCCAAATCCCTTTATTTCCATAAAACTGTGATATTGTTTTATTTCTTGTCAAATCTATAACAACATCCGGGGTGGGCAATTCATTATTTTTATATTTAACAATAGTCCTATTATTACATGAAGTAAGCTCTATATGATTTTTATTTAATTGAAGCATTTCTATACCTAAGTCTTTAGCTAAACTTTGATAGTGAGCCTCTCTTTTTCTGTTTCTTGGATCATCGTTCTTTCTTAAATTTAAGTAATATAACAACATTTTTATTCCTCCAGTTAAAAAGTTTATTTAATATATCAATCAAAATGTCATTCGTTGGGAACCTTTGAATAATATAAGATATTACCACTCTATTATATCCAACTTTTTAATCTCTTCATAGGCATCATCTATTCCCTTTAGATAATTTTTAAAGGATTGCTCTACAGCCACATTAGGTATAAAATTTCTTGGATAATTAGCATAACTAGGCATATATACATTAGAACACATAATACCTATCTTAGAATTAGGTAGTATTAACTTAAGCCCTGATGCATAAAAATTAACATTTTCTCCTGTGGCTTCTCCAACAGAGGTAGCTCCTAACTCCTCTTTAAAGGTTGCAGCTGCCTTAACCCCTGCAGAAAAAGTGTTTTTACCGGTTATAATAAAAATTCTTCCCCTTAATTTATTTACTTCTTTTAATTTCAAAACTAGGGTATGGGTTATTCGAGTATATCCTCCTTGATTAAACCTTAAATCTACTATAAGTCTTTCCACATCATTATTATTAATATAGTCTACCAATCTATTACTAAACTTTTTAATATCAGGGATAGATTTTGTGTATTCCTCTACACTTTCATGTACAATACTTTTATCCATGCATTTATTATATTGAAGATATAGTATTTTATCTTCTTTTATGTATTTATACCAATAGAAGTTGGGATTGTCTTTCATATCAGCCCTAGTATCCCGGCGATACTGAATTGACTTTTCTTCCATTATATCTTTAATGGACACCATATTATCAGACTCTATCTTTTGAGGAGTCATATCTACTTCTAAGACTCCTTTCTCTTCATCTTTAAATTTAACTTTTATAGTATCCTCTTTAGTTATATCTAAAAACTTTAATGCCTTTGGGCGCAGGATATACCTTCTACTTTGAGATTTTACCCATTGATTGGTATCATGGGATATTATTGAATCCATTCTTTTAACTATTTCATCAACAGATATATCATTTATACTAAGTAACTCTTTCCCTATAAGTTCTTTTTTTCTTTTATCAGTTTTAACCAGTCTTAACTCATCCCCAAACCAATAGGTCTCCAGTGGATATCTTTTCTCTTCTTCATATAACTGGTTATCTAATCTTGTATGACCTTCTCCTGATTTTGCTATCAACTTAGTCAGTTCATATTTTATTTCATAATCCTGAAGTTCTGAAACCCTCTCCTTTAATTGAGTTATCCCTTTACTAAAACCTTCTTCCTCTAAGGTATTATATATTTCCTTAGCCAATATTCTAGGTAATTTTTCTTCTAAGTATTCTATATCTTCAATCCACTGTTCATCCGTTAGACTCTCTTTACTCTCTACTGTAGAAACACTATCTTTCGACGTATTACATCCTGATAAAATAATCAATAAAAAAATTATAGCTGTTGTTTTCAAAGTTCTTTTAAATATCATATAGTTTTCATCTCCAATCTATAATTATATGGCATACTCCTTGTCCTATATTTATTTAGGTCCCATTATAACATATTTATTGTTTTTATGTTATTTTTTATTTGAAATTGTATGTTTTGGTTTTTATTCATTTTTCTCTATAAGGTACTTAATTGGGGGATTGCGAACCCCTCAGCAACTCAATAATGGACCTCCAGTGAATAAACAGTAGTCTCTCTAATAAATATAATTAAGGGGCTGTCGGGAAATAGATAGTTACTGAAAAATAGTATAATGGATATCCATTATACTATTTTTATATAAAAAAAGGGGAAGGTTAAAAATAACCTTCCCTTTTCCGTTATATAATATGATATTATATAACTACCATGAACAATTACTATTATAATGATTATTTCGAAATAGGGCAACAAAAAATTGTGAATTTTAATCTTTATCATATTGGATTACCTGAAGACGATGCAGTCTACACCTTAAAAAAAGTATTGGAGGAGTTGAATTTTGACCAGCTTATAGCTAGGTACAGCAATAAGGGAAGAAAAGGGTACAATCCAATTATGATGTATGCACTTATAATCTATGCAAATATGCGTGGAATAAGAAGTGTTGATAAAATTGTGGAATTATGTGAAAGAGATATATGTTTTATGTGGCTTGCAAAAGGTGAAAGACCCAAAAGAGATGCCTTTTATTACTTTATGAATGATAAAGCCACTAACTATATAATGGAAAATCTTCATTATCAATTCGTTAAAATTCTTGAAAAAGAAGGACTTATAACTCTCAAATCTTTATTTATAGATGGTACTAAAATTGAAGCAAATGCTAATCGTTATACCTTTGTATGGAGAGGAAGTATCAATTATCATCTTTCAAATTTGATTTTCTCCATAGAAAAGCTTTATGAAAGGTATAATAAACTTTTAGTTAAAAATGGTTATGATGGCAAATATAATCTTTGCAAAGAAGATATGTTTGTTATAGAAGGAATGGACAAAGTCAGAGAAGTTATTGAAAAAAATAAAAAGCGAAAACTTAGTAAGAAAAAGAAAATTTCTAATAATAAGATAATAAAAATATCTAATATATGTCCCATTAAGCTTCTTGATCTTAGGGCCAACCTTACAAAAATAGCTAAAGGAGAAGATATTAGTTTTGTATCTGGTAAAGGACAGAAAAAGCCTGAACTTCAAAAGATATATGAAAAAGTTCAAGAGTGTGGGAATAGAATAATGAAGTATAAGAAATCCTTTGAAAGTATGGGAGACGACAGAAACAGCTATTCCAAAACTGATGTAGAGGCTACATTTATGAGAATGAAAGAAGACCATATGTTGAATGGACAGCTAAAACCAGCTTATAATGTACAGATTGCAGTGGAAAATTATTTTATTATTCATACATATGTAAGCTCAGATAGGACTGACTATAATACTCTTATACCAATAATTGAAAAGCATCATGAAATGACAGGAGTGAAGTTAGAAGACACTACTGCTGACAGTGGCTATTGTAGTGAAAAGAATCTTTTATATCTGAAGAATAATGGTATAGAAAGCTATATAAAACTCCAAGAACATGAAAAAAAGAAAACAAAAAAATATTATCAGCAAATAGGGAAGCATTATAATATGAAAAGGATAGAGAAAGCTGATACAAATGGAGATAATAAAGTTTATTACATATGTCATGACGATAGGGAATTAAAGTTTATTAGATTGGAGACCCGGAGGGAAAAAGACTTTTTAAGAACATATAAAGTATACGAATGTAAAGATTGTAGTGGATGCAAATATAAATCAGAATGCCTATATAACTATGATGAAGATAAAGACTTAGAAAAGAACAAAGTAATGAAAATCAATGAAAACTGGGAAGAACTAAAGAAGCAATCAGAAAAAAATATACTTAGTGAAAAAGGCATTAAAAACCGTCAAATACGTTCTATACAAACCGAAGGTCATTTTGGCGACATTAAAGAAAATGACGGAATAAGAAAATTTAATCATCGTTCTAAGAAAAAGGTCTATAAAGAAATGATGTTTTATATCATGGGAAGAAACCTTAATAAATATCATAGATTTCTACAAGGAACTTTGAAGAAATTTGAGCCTAAAACTACCGAAAAAATAGCTTAGTAAAGTTTATGAACAAATATATACTAGCTTTTTTTGTTGTATCCAAAAATAATTTTCTTATCAAAAAGATAAAGAGTGCTTAGGAACTTGCTTTTTACTACAAGTAAGTTCCTAAGCATTTTTTGTTATTTAGGATTTGACAAGTTAAAATTTGCTATTTCCCGACAGCCCCTTAATTATATTTACTAGATTTATTTTTATAAAAGTACTACTTATTTCCTCCACAGCATTTTTTGTATTTCTTACCGCTACCACATGGACAGGGTTCATTTCTACCTATTTTTTTACTTCTTCTTTGACTTGTATTTTTATCATTATTTGAAGATAGGTCACTGGGCTTATAACCTTTCATCTTCCACATTCTAGTATTGTTGTTTAATACCACAAGATAACTTAATATTTCATTTGCATCTTCTGTATTCTCTATAACAAATATCTCTCCGGCAAATTCCATTATTTCATTTAATCCTTGGATCTGTATCATACTTATAAACTCAAAGATTATTTCTTTAGCTTCTTTTTTGTTTAATCCATACTTTCTTTTGAAATAATTTAGCACTTCTTTTTGTTTCTTATTTAATAATATATCTCCAGACTTTTCCGTTTCTTTTATAGTTATATATTTTAATTGATAGTAATCTAAATCTTGTCTTTTTTTATGGATAGCATACATTTCCTTATATTTATCATTTAATATATAATATATTAAATCTTCATCTCTCTCAATATATATGCTGAATCTTGGGTATTCAAAAGCTAAGTTTACTAGCCTTTTAGTATCCATCTCTATATTGTATCTTTCTTTTAATATACTAATAATATTAGATGTATTTATTACTCCATAGTAATGTAAACACCCGTCTATTAATTGAAATACTTCTGTGTTGTCCCTTATATCTTTAGCTATATCTCTAGAAGCCAATAGCTTATCTAGAGGTGCTAAAAGTTCCGTTGGAAGTATCAATAGTATAGTCCCATCATCCAATGATTTTGAAAATCCTATGCCTATCTCTTCAAGATATCTGGCTATTTTATAGAACTGATTTAGTTTAAGTACCCCTTCATTATCCACTATTTTTTTTAGTAAATCCATCTCATGTTGCCCTAATAATCTAATTTTTTTATCTAAATTATTTGGTATTCTTTCTGCTAGAGCTTTAGCTAGTTCTTTTTTATTTAAGGTACTTAGTCCCTTAAATTTATATTCTTTTCTTATATCAGTTAACTGCTTTTTAGTTAATGTATTTAAATAATATTCATATGTGTCATCCTGCTCTTTAAGAAAATTTTGTTTGTTATTCTTTTTTAAATCTTTCTTTACTTCCCTAACTACTTCTTCAAACATAATATTAAATTTATCATTTTCCATTAACTCTTTAAATCTATTGGCATCAACCCCATCGCTTTCTAGCCTTAATCTTATAGTCTCCATATAGTGGGATTTAGCCTTATCCATGTTATTTATTATCATATAACAATTGGCTATCTCAGATTCTAAGTAATAATTTTTAGGATAAGATCTAAGCACTTCATAATCCTCTAACACTCTATCTTGATTTTTATTTTCTATATTAATAAGAAAATCTATCATATATATGGCCCAAGTCATATCTATATCTTTCTTATTATCCCTTAGAAACTTTGCAAAATATTTTTTTGATTCTTTTTCTAATACCGACATTGCCAATATGTTAATAAATTCTTTTTTATAATTGGATTCTGTTAATTCTACTCCGTAGTGTTCTGTTATTTTTTTTAAAATCATCTGCATTATCCTTTCCTTTAAATATCCTTATCTATTATAGCTTATATTACTACTAATATAAAGGATTGTTATCAGTAGTAATATACTAATGGCATTTAAAGGGAGTAATCTTTCATTAAATATTGTCATGATATAGTTAAAACTTTTTCTTTATTTTTGACCATAACCCAGAGCCAATCATTTCATCGGCAAACTTTAAGATAGACTGAATAACCTCTAATACATCTCCATCTCCTGCCCAGTGTTTTTTTACTATATTTTCATCTGTGTTATTAATAACAGCATTTAGTACATAGGCTGCCACCGCTATGTCATCTAAAAACCCCACTGGACCCACTAATACCTCTGGCATCAAGTCTAATGGAGAAATAAAATATGCAATAGCCGCCGCTAGTTTTGCCTTTTCCTTTGCTGGGACTCCTTTATCAATAGACATTTTACAAAGTAAGTGAAATAAATCTGGGGCAAATAGTAGGTAGTCAACAAACTTGTGGTTTCTTCCTACTTTAGTTTCTGACCACTTTCTAATTTTTTCTCTAATCTTTTTGTAGAATCCATCATTTACATTTGTATCTAGATTATTCATATAAACCTCCTCTTAGGCAGTTTGGTGTTTTATTACCTTACATTTATTCTTTTACTTTTATAAAGCTATAAAACTCAATGTTTCTAATAACTAATTCGTCATTTGATCTATACTTATATCCATATACTCCCTTAAATATAATTTTTATTTTTATATTTTCAGTTTCATCTGTATAGGTCATTCTGTCTATGGGTATGTTTCTTTTTTTTCTGTTTTCATTATATATATCCTTTACTACCTTATATAAACTTTTTTTGTAGATTATTTCTTTTTTATTTTTTATAATAAACTCATTATTATCAATATTATAGTCAATATCTAACCCTATATTTCTATCATCTTCTTTATTGTAGTCTCTTTTATTAAACTCTTTAAAGTAATCAAAGTCTGATATATCACTAAATGTGTTTTTATTGTATAAGCTATAGTTGAAAAATTCCTTTTCTCTACTAGGGCCTATTCTATTGTCGTATAATTCAAATCCAAATATAACATTCATATCTTTTATTTTAAAATCATTGGGAAGGTATTTTATATCATCTAAATCATGATATCTATCAAAGTACAATATTACACTATTAATGTTATTTTTATCTTCTTTTGTAAAGGACTTTTCTTTAGGCAATGATTTTATCTTTAGGTTTTCACCTATCATATCATACTTTTCTAATACACTTTTAAAACGGCGATTTTGACTCCATTTTGATATTGAATAGGAACTAAGGGGTCCTGTCACTCCTATTATTGTTATGACCACTAGTGTAATGATTATTATTATGTTTTTTATGTCTTTTTTAATTGAATAATATATCATCGAAAAAGCAAGCCATAATCCTATTAATACTACAAAATATCTACTTTCTGTTATTCCATAACTATTTATCCTTATACCTATCGCTAAAAACATTAGCCCTAGTAACGGTATAATAGCTTTAGGAATAATTTTTAAGAACTTTTTAATCCATTGATTTATATCCCTTAATGGGTATATAAAGAAAAATGTTATTGTACTTATTATGGAATACCATAATACCAAGTTTCCAATAATACCTTCTGGTAATGCTCTTATAACTACTATTTTCCCAAAGTATATATATAAGATAACTGTGTAAACACTTAATAGGGGCATAATTATATATTTTAATAAAACCTTTAGTACTTTAGGATAATCCTTTATAGAAATATTCTCTTCCTTCTTTGGTATATCGGCTAAGAAAAATCCTGGAGCAAAAATTCCTGCCACTATAAATCCTATGTCCCCGAATATTTTCCCTGATATATCTGCATTAAATAATAGGTTTATTGTTACTAATATAGCTGCAAGTCCTAAGTATAAAACTAAAGAATAAACATATGTAACAACAAATCTAGAGAATAACTTAATAACATATATCTCGTAATTTCCTCTTCTACTTATATAGGGTATAAGGGTAAATATAAGATATAGTGCTATGGTATATCCAACATATTTAGTCCCTGATACATAGTCTATTTCCCTAAAGTATAAAAAATATAAAAGTACTAGTATAACTGGCACCACTCCTTGAACCAGTATTCTTATTTGTTTATTTATATTTGGTTTAGCCTCAAATAATAAATATACTGATAAACTTAAAGGGATTCCTAGGGCAACTGTCATTACTATAGGTCTAAGAGTAGCCCTCATGTCATCTATATAGTCTAAATGATTTCCATATATTAAAATTATTACAGTTAAAGTTGAATATAATAGTGCCATGGGAAACCTTCTAATACTAAAGAATAATTTATTTCCTAAAGTTTTCGTTAATTTAGTAATATTAATTATTATCACTCCTTTTATTTTTATTTTATCATGGATTAGTGGTAGTTGTAATAGGATTGATTAAGTAATTTTAGAATATGGGCATTTATTTAAATAATTAGTATATAAAAAATAGGCCCAATAAATTTAGGCCTTATTTATATTATGTCTTGGTAAATACATTATATTTAGTTGTCCTGTTTTAGGGTGCTTTTTAACTTCTGCATTGACTTCAAAAACTTCTTTAAGGAGTTTTTCTGTTATAATTTCCTTTGGTTTTCCTTCAGTTACTATTTTTCCTTCCTTTATTACATATATCCTATCACAATACATTACTGCTAAATTTAAGTCGTGTAACGCAGCCAATACCTCTAGACCTAGGGATTTTATAAGGTCTAAAAGTTGCAGCTGATACTTTACATCCAAATGATTTGTTGGCTCATCTAATACTAAGAATTTCGCTCTTTGGGCTAAGGCCCTAGCCACCATTATCCGTTGTTTTTCTCCCCCAGATAAAGTTGAAAAATTTCGTTTTCCATAGTCCTCCATATCCACTTTTTTTAATGACTCATAGACTATTTCATAGTCCTTAACACTATCAAACTCCAACATTTTTTTATGGGGAGCTCTTCCCATCATTACTATTTCCTCAACTTTAAAGTCAAAGTTAAAGTTGTTAAATTGTCTCACCACAGCCAGTTGTTTTGCAGTTTCCTTTAAAGGAATATTAACTATTTCCCTTTCGTCTAAGGTTATAAGTCCTGCATCAGGTTTTATTACTCTGTATATAGTTTTTAGTAGAGTTGATTTTCCACTTCCGTTTGGCCCTATTAATCCTACAAATTCGCCCCTATTTACATTAGCCTCGACTTCTTTCAGTATATGATTACCACTTATGGTAACAGATATATTATTGGTTTTAAGTTCCATAATCAATTGCCTCCAAATCCATAGGATTTTTTCACCATAAGCCATAGGAAAAATGGCGCTCCCAGTAGAGAAGTTATTACCCCTATGGGTATTTCAGTTCCCCCCATTATAGTTCTTGCAAATACGTCTGTCCATATTAGAAAAATAGCTCCTATTAGAGCACTTATGGGTACTAATTTTCTATGATCAGATCCAACTATTCCCCTCACTATATGGGGAATAAGTAATCCCACAAAGCCTATGGTTCCAGCAACATAAACTATCATTCCTGTCATAAGGGAAGTTATAAGCATATAAACTTTCCTGTGGGAATTTAGGTTGGTTCCTAGGGTTATTGCGTTTTCATCCCCCATAAGCATCATATTTAGGTTTCTAAATTGGAATATGAAAAATAATACTCCCAATACAATTATAATGCTTGGTGTAATGATATTTTGCCACGAGCCTGATACTAGACTTCCCATTAACCAAAAAGTTAAAGTTTTCATTCCCTGGGCATCATTGGCTATAAATATTATAAAACTTGTAAAGGATGAGCATATGGCACTGATTGCCATACCAGCTAATAATAACTTCACCGATGATGAATTTCCTCCGATATTAGACAGTATATATACAGCCACGGAACAAATAAATGCTCCTATAAATGCCGATATCCCTATGGCATTTGTACCAAATATACCTCCTACACCTAACATTATGGCAAATGTAGCCCCTAATGAGGCTCCCGAGGATATACCTAGGGTATAGGGGTTGGCTAGAGGGTTTTGTACCATAGCCTGCATTACCACTCCTACTATAGAAAGACCCATGCCTACAACTGCTCCTAAGAGTACCCTAGGAACTCGAATTCCCCATATTATGTCATAATTCATTCCTGAAGTAAGGGTTTCAATATCTCCTATGGGTATTTTTACTGTATTATAAACTACTATTCTAAATGCCTCTGTGGCTTTTATCTCCACAGGACCAAATACCACAGCAAATATAATTGATAAAAATAAGGTTATTATAAGTAATAGGATTGTTATTATAAAAACCTTCCTATCTTTAATTATTCCTTCTTTAAAGCTATTGGTATTTTCCCCTATGGATTGTCCTAGTTTTTCTGTGTTTTCCAATATTATCACCTATTATTTCCATATATTTATTTAAATAATTCTGGATAAAACTCCTTAGCAAACCTTTCAATACCCTTTATAGTTCTAATTCCTCCAGCATAGGTTTCTGCTAGGGGTGTAAATATTATTTTATCATTTTTTATAGCATTTACATTATTAAGGACAGAATTATTTTTTAATCCTTTTATACTATCATTATCCTTTTCTTGCTCTAAATAATGGATAAGTATAATAGCATCTGGATTTTTAGCAACTATATTTTCTATGCTATAGGTTCCACTCTTTTCTGCTAAATTTATTCCCCCTGCCTTTTCTATCATGTCATTTATAAGGGATGTTTTACCATATACACGATATTTATTATCTCCAGCCCCTTCTAATGCAAGTACTTTAACAGGTTCTTTATCCTTTATTTTATCTTGGATATTGGATATTCTTTCTTTCATTGAGTTTATAAGTTTATCTGCTTTATCTTTAATATTAAAAATCTTTCCTATATCATCTATGTCTTTATATACATTTTCTATGGACCTTTCATCGGCTACCCCTGAATTCCTTTGGATAAACGTGTATACTCCTTTTTTATTCCAACTTTCCACTGAACCTATGTTTTTATCCATAAATGCACTACTCCATCCAAATATTAAATTGGGTTGTTTTGCTATAACCACTTCTTTAGAAGGATATCTATTGGATAGTACTGGTATCTTTTCATATTTCTCTTTAAGTTTAGGTAAAATGGGATTATCTAAGTATGATGTTCCCACCATAATATCTTCAAGACCTAAAGTAAGTAAAAGCTCCGTTGGAGGCTGATTTGTAGTGATGATCTTATCCGGTCTTTTAGTAAATGTTATTTGATATTCTTCTCCTTGGGAATTATAATTTTTTATAGTCACTGGGTAGTAAGATGTTTCTTTTGTTGGGTCTTGTGTATCCTTCTGTTTCTGTTGTTTTACTTTGTCTTGATTGTCATTGTTAGATGTATTTGCATCACTTCCACATCCAACGGTTAGTGTTGCTATAAGGAATAAGCTAAGTAAAACTGTAATAATTCTTTTTGTCATAATTGTCATCTCCTTTATCTTTTGGTGGCGAAACAAAGGCACCATTGAAGGTCCTTTGTTGGTATAGAGTGTAAAGTGTAGGGAGTAGATATCTATTTAGCTAATAGTATATGTAGAGATTCGGTATATTGAATCCCTTAGATTTTCTTTTAGAAGAACTATTATACTAAGCAATTCTTAATATAAAAAAGCCCCTATTAGGAGCCTTGTATAAATATAATTGTAATATAAAACTTAAGTTTTCTAAAAAAAGACATAATATCACCATTATATAAATAACTATCTCCCTCCGAAATAATTACCTAAGAAAGATTTATAGGCAGGTTTCCTGGCTTACACTTCATCCTAGTCTCTTCCCTTCCTGGCCCTTTAGCCAGTGGTTAACGAAGATTTCGTCAATGATTACAGTAGCGGGGGCTGCACCGGACTTTAACCGAATTTCCCTTTTATCCTCATGAAAGGCACCCATTCTTTCAGCATATTCAGTTATACATTTAAACTTAATTATAGGTAATTATGTTGTTATTGTCAACTTTATTGGAGAGGGGAAGTTAAAAAGAAGTTAAAAACGGTTCATTGATTGGTTATATTATTATTTGATTAAAAATTTAGCTTTGAAACTTTCATTTTTTACCTTATATCCCTTATTTACTTGTAAATTTTCAATAAATTCATTAAGCTTGTCCACTTTTATAACATAAAATATAAAACTTAACTCCATAATTTTAATTTTTGGACCTTGAAAATGCTTTATTTTATTATCCACATATTTCTAAAAAGTCATCAACGATATTCTTATATTTTTCATCACTAAATAATAGCTCCACCCCTAGTGAACAAAGACTGGACACTCTAGACTGAGTTATATTGCCAAAGTAATGGCAGATATTTTTGACCTTATAGTCGCAAAATCTACTCATAAGAACCATAGCTATAGCTTTGACTTTTGTTAAATTTCTAATATATTTTATTTTTATTTTATCTTTATCTTCTCCTATATAGTCCCCTACGAAAGTTAGTATATCATCTGGCTCTATATCCTTTGCTATGATAGTTTTTTCACTTTTATATTCACATTTTTGGTTTCTAAACCCATATTCTGCCTCTATCTGTTCTTGCTCCTCAGCAGAATTAGGCACTAACATAAAATCTAAATATTCCTTTATAGCTTTTTTCTTATTTTTATCACTATATAACTTCAATATAAGGTCACAATCTACTATTTCAAATCTATCATCTAAATCTCCTAAATAAATTGGTGCACTGGAATATGGGTATTGGAAAACCTTATTACTCCAATTCCTTAGTTTTCTAGGATTCTTGTGAATATATTTTGAGGCCTGTAATATATAATTGTCCTTATCTATTATCTCACTTCTAAATCTGTCGGAGAATACATGACCCCTTCTTTTATATTTTCTATTATAATATTTAGCATAGGACAAGTTTATACCGTGCATTATCTTGGTTATATCAGCACCTGCAGCATCAATAACCATATGGGCATGATTATCCATAAGGCAGAAGGCATATAACTTAAATCCATACCTTTTTTTATATCTTTTTATTCTTAATAAAAATTGATCCCTATCCTGATCATCTTTAAATAGGAGTATCCCATCTACACACCTAATCATAATATGATAAATTGAAAAATTCGTTTTTAATCTAAATGGACGTGGCATAACACTACCCCTTTCACTAATATATTATGATTTCATTATTAGCTTAAGGGGTAGTGTTTATACCTATATTCCCGATTTTTCACTGAACCGTTTTTAAATTTCTACCTAATATAGTAGTTAAAATTTATGATTCCTTGTTATAATTCCCTGTTATTTCGATGGTATTTCCATCTGGGTCTTCTATTGTGAAAAAATAATAGGGTGATGCCACATTTAGATACATAACTGGAGAAACTTTACCTATATCTAATTTCTTAAGTCTTTCATATTCAGCATTTAAATTATTGATATAAAAATTTAGCACAAAATTATTACCATAAGTTATTTTAAAGTCTTTATATCTTTCTAGATATTCTTCACTATAAACCCCTTGTAAATTTTCACCACTTCCCATTCTTTTATCATCATACTGCTGATTCATAAGGGCAATACAATTCCCGTCAAAATTAAACTGAGCCCATCTATTAAAATTTTTAGAAGTAACTTTCATTTGAAGTAATTTTTCATAGAAGTAAATAGATTTATTCATATCCTTTACAAATAAATATGTAGAACCTAATTTAAGCATATATTATTCCTCCCTGTTAAGTTGACTATATACTTATTATAAAATATATATTAGGACACCATTGTGTCATAGATTGTTTTTTTCTAGAGATATTTTAAGCCTTCTAACAAACTCTTCCCTCACCCAAGTGGGTTCTATAATCCTAACATAGGGAACTAATCCGAAAAGAATGGAATATAACCATTCATCCACAGGAAAATCTAGATTAACAATTATCCTATCATCCTCAACTTTACAATTTTTATGGTCAAAATAATCGGGAAGTTTACCTTGTAAAGCTTTATCAACTTCTAATATTATTTTGGTACTTTTTCTTTTAGAATCCATATTATCATCCCAAGGGAGGATCTTGGGTGTTTCTTTAATTTCAAATTTATCTCTTAAGAGATTGCAAGATATAATCCTATTTAGTTTAAATAATCTAAAATCTTTTCTAAGTTCACAATAGCCATAGACATACCAGGTGGTTCCCAGCATTACCAAGGTATAGGCACATATAGTTCTAGATGTTTCTTTAAAGTTACTATCTATATATTTAATCTTAACTTTACGACAATTATTTCTAGCCTTAGATAATATATCTACATTGTACCTTAGCTTCTTTTCATTCATTAAAGGATTTAATTTTATGACTAATTTATCTTTTTCTAAATCGGTTGGAAGTATGGTATGAAATTTATTAGATATGGATTTTATTTCTGAATATGGTACTACTTTTTCTAAGCTTTTTAAAAAAGAATTGAGAATTTTGGCTTCATTGGTATTTAAAAAATTTTTATCTAGTTTATAATTATCAAGTAATTTGTAGCCACCTTTTTTTCCAACATCGGCATAAATAGGTATCCCAGCCATACTTAAGGAATCCATATCCCTTTGGATGGTTCGAACCGATACTTGGAAATAATCAGACAGTTCCTTTGCGGTGGCCTTATCCCTATTGATAAGTATCATCAATATACTAAGAAGTCTATCTATTTTCATAAGTAATCTCTCCTAAAGTTTAGAGGTATTATACTGTTATGATTATATTAGATCACTAAAATAATTTGAATATAATGTAATTCTATCTATTTTTAAGCATGATTGCAACGGTAATATTTTATTGTTTCTTTTTACAACTAAAATAAAAAAATTCTTGATCCTTTATGATTATATCTGTAAATCCATATTTTTCACTTAATTGTTTCAAGGTATTATCTCTTGGAATAGGTTCCCTCCCCAGATCATATCCAATTTTTCTATGATGCTCTTTTATACCATCTCTAGTTTTAGTCTGGGCTATTAAAAACTTACCTCCAGGTTTTAAAGTGTTTTTCACATTTTCAAATGCTATATCTATATTTTCAAAATGGGGAATACCGTTAAATATAATAACATAATCAAATTTGTTGTTTATATTAACCTTTTTATCAAAGTCTAAGCATTTCGTGTTCACATCTGGGAATATATTTTGTAGCTCTTTTAACATCTTTTCTGATATATCAATAGCAAGATAATCGGTTAACTTTTTATCTTTTAAAATATAATATAAGATTCCAGTTCCACAGGCTACGTCAATCACTGACTCTCCTTCCTTTAGTCCTATTAATTCTATTATTTTAGTTGAAATATCGATTTTATCTTTAGGTGTATTTTTAGACCACTGTTTATAATTTTTATTGAAGTATTCCTTTTGATTTTTAATTTTCATATTTTATGCCCCCTATAAAATTAAGTAAACACTACCCTTAGGCAGTGTCCACTTAATTTTTATAAACCTCTATAGTAATTAAACCAAGATATTATTCTCTCATATTTATCTATCACATGACTCGGACGGGATAACCCATGGAACTCATTGGGGTATCTTACCATTATAGCCTCTTTTCCCAGTCTTTTAAGTGCTATATAAAATTCATCTGTTTGACCTGTTGCTACCCTTAGGTCATTTTCCCCATGCATAAGCATCATAGGTGTTTTCACATTTTCCACATGACCAATAGCTGAATGTTCAATAAGATGTTCATAGTCCTTCCATGGCTGACCACCATATTCATATTCATCGGCAAAGGTTATATCTGAGGTTCCGTAGCCACTTAACATATTAGTAACACTAGCTCCTGCACAAATGGCTTTAAATCTATCTGTTTGGGTGGCAATCCAGCAGGACATATATCCTCCATAGGACCATCCATGAACATACATATTTTCTTCATCTATATAACCCTTTTTGATTATTTCATCTACTCCAGCCATGATATCCTTATAATCTTTATCTCCCCAGTTTTTATCTATTGAACATGCGAACTGTTGTCCATAGGTTATACTTCCCCTAGGATTTGTATATATCACTACATAACCTTCAGCTGCTAATAACTGAGCCATAAACATAAAGTTAGGACCATAGGATCCATGGGGTCCCCCATGAACTAATAATACTAATGGATATTTCCTGTCAGGATTGAAATCTTTAGGATATATTTCCCATCCATCTATGGATTGATCATCGATACTTTTATATGTGAATTTGTCCCAATCTCCTAAAGCTATGTTCTCCATCAATTTACCATTTAAATTAGTTAATTGTTTTTCTCTTCTATCTTTATCTAAGGTATATAATTCTATGGGAGTTTTGGGATCAGATACAGCATAAACCATAACTCCATTTCTAACGGTCAAATTAGATATTGATTTTTTATAATCAACTAAGACCCTTTTCGGAGAAGTGGATGGAGTAACTTCATAAATACATCCTACGCCCCTATCCATTACTAGGAAAGTTAATTTATCATCATGCCATCCTATACTTCCTCCCCTTGGTCTATCTAGTACTCTTGTAATATTCTTTACTCTATTTACATCAATGGGAGTAGCTTCCCCCTTTGTTTTTAGATCCTTCATATAATCTTTTACATCAAGAAGCCAAATATCTGTTGTTGTGGATTCCCCTACTTTGTTATCATGACCTGCAAAAGTGATATAATTACCACAGGGGGACCATTTAGGACTATAACTTGGTCCAGGTGCATTATAAAGTAGATGTGGCTCCTTGTTATAAATATCAAACAGCCATAGGTCTATAGATTTATCATAGTCAGCCGTTTCAGAGTGTCTAGAACTTACAACAATATACTTTCCATCAGGTGACAAGCTAGGGTCGTTATGATCATAATCCCCTTTGGTTATTTGTCTTCCTTTAGATTCTTCATCTGTGTTAAGCCCTGAAGGTACTTCAGCTATAAACACTTGATTTTTTACATCTCCAAAATATCCAACACCGTCACGCCTATAGCTGAATCGAGTAATAACTTTAACTTTATTTTCCTTTTTATCATCTTTATCATCATCTTTACCTTTATGGGCTTTATCAGATAATTTTTTTATACGCTCTTTGTCATATTTGGGAGCTCCAGGGTACGGAGCCCATTTTTCATCATGACTAAAAACCTCTGCATTATAAATGATACTTTTGCCATCCGGTGTCCATATTAACGGACCTGATACTGATTCATCCGTCTTTATAGCCCATGATTCACCACCTTCTAATGGCAATACCCTTATCTGACTTTTATCCCCTCTAGATGATATAAAAGCTAGTTTCTTTCCATCCGGTGAAAAAGTAGGAGAGCTATCCTTTCCTGAGAAAGTAAGCTGTCTATGGTTTTTACCATTTATTTCCACAAGATAGATATTAGTAAGAGTTTCGTCCTTATCTTTATCTATTTCTTTAACCACATAAGCCACTAAACTTCCATCTGAAGATATTGTAACCCCACTTGGGGTTTTAAATCTATAGTGATCCTCTATTTTAAGTCTTCGTTTTCCCATAACTATTTCCCCCTTTTACTCATATGTAATTACTTAATATTAGATATATTGTACCATATATTGTGATATAAGTGTAATTTTTCATTGGTTAGAGATATCCTATTATAGGGGGATTTACTGCTTTATTTGCTGAACCGTTTTTAAATTTATTTATTATATTCTTTTTTCATAGCAATAAATTCTTTTGTCTCACCATTTACATCCCAAGTAAAGTCATCGATCTTTTCAAAATCTAATTTTTCATAGACCCTTATAGCTCTTTTATTAAATTTAGCAACAAGTAATTCTATGCTATCAAAATCATATTCTTTTATACCAAATTCCAATATAGACTTAGTAAACTCTGTACCCATACCTTTTCCAGTTAACTCTGGCTTCATCTGTACCCCTAGCATGTACTTACCATCATCATAATCAAAACTACAGTTACCTATTAATTCATTTTTTTCATTATAAATAACAAATGTGTTTTCTTCCTTATGGATATTTTTTGCCCATTGATTTTTAGCTTCTGTTTTATCGTTATTATAAAAACTATACTCTCCTTTATATTTCCATGTTGCAATCTCACTACCATCTTTTTCTGCTGGCTTTTTAAATTCAATATACATAATATACTTCCTCCCTTTTTCATATGTAATATATATATTTATACTTTATCATTGGTTATCATATATTTTAATCTAATAAATAGTTCTTAATGGAACTTGAGCCTACAAGATTTTTTATGAAAAATATAGTAAAAAATATAACCATACTACTGGATCCAGTAGTATGGTTATATTTTTCATTGTGGATTTATTTTTTCTGTTCTCTTATTACCCTTCTTATACTTTTTTCTGAAAGATAATATATCTCTGTTAATTCAGTAATGGTACTTCCTTTAATATATTTATTAAATATTTCTTTATTTCTATCTTTTAATGTCTTTCTCGTTCCATTCTTTTCTCCCCAAGATTTTTTATTTTCATTTTTTCTTGGTATATATAAAGTTTCACCATCTATGTATTTTTGAACTATTTTTATTATATCCTTTGGTAAAACATTTTGTGCATTAATATAACTCATATCTTTGCCCTCCTTGTATTTGTATCTATATGTCTCTGAGCAAAGACTACTTATAAAGTAATTTAATGCGTTAATAAATCTATTTCTTCATAGCAGTCTTTGCTATGAATATAAAAATATTTTTAAAGACGGATACTTCATCAAAATCACCTCAATTATGGTTTTTAACTATTTCATTAATTTTATTTTTAATTGTAAAAGCTTATAACATGATTTTATCATAAAACTTAATGGTTCTGTAAAATTTTATTTATCTTCAAAACTCTAAGTATAAATTTAAGTTCAATATTTTATTTTTCCTTCACTAGAAAAATAAAAACGGTTCATTTATATTATTTAATTAATGCTTATCTAATAAAACTTGTTCTAATCCAATTATTCTTTATCTAATTTTTATTATATATATTTTTCTGATATTTATAATTGTATTTAAATAGCTTGTCCACACTTTATTGTTTTAAAATAAGACTTTTCTCCATATTATTTAAAGTTTTATAATTTAAACTGACTTCAATTCTATTATCCACATACTTCTAAAAAATCATTAATAATATTTTTATATATTCCATCACTAAATAGTATCTCTACCCCTAGTGAACAGAGACTAGACACCCTTGATTGAGTTATGTTCCCAAAGTAACTACAGATATCTTTCACCTTATAATCACAAAATCTAACCATAAGAACCATAGTTATAGCTTTTGCCTTTGTGAGATTTCTAATATATTTTATTTTTATTTTATCTTTATCTTCTCCTATATATTTCCCAACAAAAGTTAATATATCATCTGGCTCTATATCCTTTGCTATGATAGTTTTTTCACTTTTATATTCACACTTTTGGTTTCTAAACCCATATTCTGCCTCTATCTGTTCTTGCTCCTCAGCAGAATTAGGCACTAACATAAAATCTAAATATTCCTTTATAGCTTTTTTCTTATTTTTATCACTATATAACTTCAATATAAAGTCACAATCTACTATTTCAAATCTATCATCTAAATCTCCTAAATAAATTGGTGCACTGGAATATGGGTATTGAAAAACCTTGTTACTCCAATTCCTTAGCTTTCTAGGATTCTTGTGAATATATTTTGAGGCCTGTAATATATAATTATCCTTGTCTATTATCTCACTTCTAAATCTGTCAGAGAACACATGACCTCTTCTTTTATATTTTCTATTATAATATTTAGCATAGGACAAGTTTATACCGTGCATTATCTTGGTTATATCAGCACCTGCAGCATCAATAACCATATGGGCATGGTTATCCATAAGGCAGAAGGCATATAACTTAAATCCATACCTTTTTTTATATCTTTTTATTCTAAGTAGAAATTGCTCCCTATCCTGATTGTCTTTAAATAATAGTATTCCGTCTACACATCTTATCATAATATGATAAATTGAAAAATTCGTTTTTAATCTAAATGGACGTGGCATAACACTACCCCTTTCGCTAATGTATTATGATTTCATTATTAGCTTAAGGGGTAGCTTTTATACCTATATTCCCGACTTTTTACTGAACCGGTTTGAAGTTTTTTAGATTTAACTTATTAATTTTTTCACTGAACCGGTTTTAAATTTATATAAATAACTCCGGTTCTTTTCTATCTGTTAAGTTAACTTCTAATTCATATTTATGTCTTAGATAATCTTCATCATTATAATATTTTGCTTCAATAGGACAATTCTTAATACAAGCACCACATTTTATACAGATTCCACTTAATACAGATACATTATTATGATCAATTGACCCCATGGGACATAGATTCACACAGAGTTTACAATTGGTACAATTATTATTTGTTTTTGGAGTAACTTTTCTAATATCAACAGCATTGCCATTTTCATCTTTAGGCATATAGTATTTTCTATAGGGTCTATTTCCTTTAACTTCTATATTATTTATTATACTATTAGTCTCTAATTTTTTCCATATATTATGGGCAAAATCGCTTACTATATCCATATCCTCTCTATCTGGTCTACCCTTTGCTAAAGTTTTAGAAAATGAGTGTTCACCTATAAAAGCTCCTGCTGCAATCACCGAAAAACCATCAGACTTAAGAATATCTTTTAGCTCTATTAAAGCATCATCATAGTTTCTATTTCCATAAACAACTATAGCTATAGCCAATGCACCATTTCCTTTAATAGTATTTAAATATTTTAATAACACATTTGGAACTCTTCCTGCATAAACTGGAACTCCTACTATGACAATATCATCTTTGTCAAATGATACTGATTGTTCTCTAGATTTTGGTAGTGTAAAGTTAATATTTCTATTTATATCCATGTTTTTATAAATATTATTTGCTAACCCCATTACTACTTTTTTAGTTGTATCTGTTGCACTAAAATATAATGTATTTATTTTTCTATTTATAATAATATCCCCTCCCCTTAAAGTTTTATAATAATTATGTTACTCCCTCTATTTTATTTACATCTAGATTTTATTATACTACTTTAAGAGGTCTTACTCCACAGTGAATCTAATGTTATTTTCCATTCTAAATATTCTATATCTCCTTTTTTCTCCATCATAATAATCTCTTTTTCTTTACCCTGTTCATTGTTAAATACTGTTGTAAAACTACGATTTTTATCAAACTTCTCTGACCATTCTCCATTAAAATATATAGCATTAATAAGATACATTATAACTTCTTCTGATATAGGAGGTTCTATCATTTTTTTTATTTTCCATCTGTGGAGTCATTAATCCAACCGTTAATTTTTTTAGCTGAGTCTTTCTTAGAAAAATCAATTTCATTGACATATGCATCGAAAACCTTTTTATTGATATCTATAAAATTACTATTTATTTTCTTACCCTTTCCAATCCATATAGAGTTATTTATATCCAGTTCTATCCCCTTGTCTATATCCCTTAGATATCTTAATAGATTGTTATAGCTTTCATTTAATACACTTTTTTCCCCACTTTTATACTCAAGGACACTTATCATCTCTTTTTTTGTTGTAGTCTCCGCCCCTTGATAGGTCATAGTAAGTGCTGTAGAAATACTAATGGGTGATATAAATATGTTTTTTCCACGGTCCTTATTGTTTAATCCTTTAAATATATGAAATGCCAATTCAGTATTGCCTTTTATAACACTATTGTCAATATTATCTTCATTAAAGGATAAATCTTCATTAATATCTGAACTACATCCGGCTAAAAACCACATTAATATTAATGTACATAATAATATACAATTTATTTTTTTCATCTTTTCAACTCCTAATAGTTTATTAGTTACTATATTTCTTTAGACGGAGAATATAAACCAAATGTTTCTCATATACAATGAATCTTATTCTTATATTGCCAAATAATCAGCGCATAGTAACACTTTATATTAGGCATCTTCATATTATATTAATAAATAGGTCTAAAGGAGGTCTGTTTATGAATTATTCTTCTTATTTTTGGAGAGAACTTAAAAGTAATGGTTTTATTATAGTAGATTTTAAGCAAGGGGATGTAACTGGTGATGGATATATAGATAATGTTTATCTAGTTGGAAAGAAACCCTATGGTCCTACTAGTCCCTTTGTGGATAATATAACTCTAATTGTTCAAGATGGAAAGACATGTGAATTTACTAAAATAACTTTAGAGGTTAATGGAGGATATGGGCCTACTATATTTCTAGGAGACTTCACTAAAAATGAAGTGGATGATATTTTAATTAGTATTGACTCTGGAGGAAGTGGAGGTTATGCATTTTATTATATATATTCTATGATGGATAATATACCTAATCGAATATTCTATTTTGAAGATTTCAATGAAGAGTATACCTATGATGTTATATATCAAGATAATTATCAAGTAAAAGTTATAGAAAAAAATACAGGAGATACTTATACAATCGATATTAAATATAAGGGTGATGAGTATTTATCAGAAATATATAATGATGATGGAACATTAAAGGAACCTATTGAAGGGTGGGTAAATCCCCTTGGTGGGTTATATCCAGTGGATTTTAGAAGAGATGGTAGCTATGAATTGTACGCAACTCGAAGTATAGCTGGACGATATAATGCCGATGGTTTAGGTGTCGTTCAAGTTTCTCTAGAGTGGAACGGCAAAGAGTTTGAACCATTCTTTGAAACGGTGGGGATATTTGGATAAATTGGGGGATTACGAATCCCCCAATAACTCAATTCGAGAATGTAAAAAGTTGGTGATTTACACACAACTATTTACAGTCCCCTCAATTCTGCCTTTGAAAGCTCTTTTACCGGTATACCCGGAAATGAATTCCCTGCTACTAGTGTACATGGAATTCATTAATCTCTACTTAGTTAAATTGTTAACTGTTCCAATGGAAGCTTCCTCAGTTTTAACGGAATCTGCTATCAATTCATTGATAGTTTTTAGTTCATGGTCAGTTAAATATCGCCATTTTCCAATGGGCAAATTCCCTAGCCTCACATTCATTATTCTAACCCTCTTAAGTTTAGTTACATTATAGCCTAGATACTGACACATTCTTCTTATTTGTCTATTTAACCCTTGGGTTAATATTATTCTAAATGTCCGTTTTCCTTCTTTTTTTACTTCACATTTTTTAGTTACTGTATCTAAAATAGGAACTCCACTTCCCATTTTCTCTATAAATTCTTGCGTTATGGTTTTATCAACGGTTACAATATATTCCTTCTCATGGTTATTACCTGCCCGAAGAATTTTATTTACTATATCACCGTCATTAGTTAAGAATATAAGGCCCTCCGATGGCTTATCTAATCTTCCTATAGGAAAAATCCTTTTTGGATAATTTACAAAGTCTACTATATTGCCCTTAACTTTATGCTCTGTAGTACAGGTTATTCCAATTGGTTTATTAAGGGCTATATATACTGGCTTTTCTTTTGATTTTATAGGCTTTCCGTCCACTTTTACTTCATCTCCATCGGTCACTTTAGTACCCACCTCTGGCTTTACTCCATTTACTGTGACTCTCCCCTGTTCTATAAGTGTGTCTGCCTCCCGCCTGGAGCATAAACCAGTTTGTCTTATGTATTTATTTAATCTTATTTTTTCATTTTTCATAGATATATTTTTACATCTCCCTCCATTTTTTTATTTTATATTCTTTAGCATAATATTAGGCTGGATAAATCCAGCCTTAATATAAAAAATTTTATTATCCCCTTATAA
Organism: Dethiothermospora halolimnae; assembly: GCF_037577855.1. Taxonomy (NCBI): domain Bacteria; kingdom Bacillati; phylum Bacillota; class Tissierellia; order Tissierellales; family Thermohalobacteraceae; genus Dethiothermospora; species Dethiothermospora halolimnae. Next base: position 103,554 of record NZ_JBAKFX010000001.1, read on the forward strand.
CTTCTATCTCATATCCATCGGGATCTGTTATAAAATAATACTTAGGTGGACTATCGGGAAGTCCCATTAGTTTTGTAACTTTATATCCCATATCCTTATGCTTTTTATGAGATCCTTCTAAATCATCCACAGAAACTGCAATATGACTAAATCCATTACCTAGTTCATAGGGTTTATCTGGATTGTAGTTATAAGTTAATTCTAAATCATAAGTACCATCTTTATCGGTTAAATAAACCAAAGTGAATTCATATTCTGGATAATCCTTCCTCTCCTTTTCTTCTAACCCTAATGCCTCTTTATAAAATTTTAAAGACTTTTCTAAATCCATTACTCTAATACATGTATGTAACATTTTATAATCCATAAGACCACTCCTTTTGATTTTAGATGTTATAACTATAGTTACCCTTAGTATAGTATTTAATTCATATATCCAAAGCTTAACACCTTGAAATTAGTACATTATTATCTCCCTTATCCTGCTGATTCTAATATATCTATTAGCTTCTTTACATATTCTTCACCTTTGCAATAGGCATCAGCAGAGTTTATATATATATAATCTTTACCTAAAGTTACATTAACTAGAGGTTCGTCTAATTTAAGATAAATATATGGTTCATAATTACCGGTGTCTTTATCCACTTCTTCAAATGACAAACTTTTAATATATTTAACTACTTTTTCAATAGTGTCTTTACTATATATAATTTTTTTATCTTTATAATTGCCACGATAATGAAAACTAATATCTTCTAACCCCTCTGATTTTAAATACCACAAAGGATGATAGTCCCCCTGTATCTTTTCCACTTTCACATTCATTTCATGGTATTTTTTAAAATCTTCTATATAGTATTTTGTAGTATACTTCATACTTAAACCTTTTCCATAGTCTATACTATAATACTCCACATCTCCTTTTTTAATTATTTGTCCATATTTATTATATTCTATATTATCTTCATTATAGCTTCCATGACCACTAACTGAATGAGATTCCCTGTCTTTATCCCTTATATCTTTATAGTCATTGTCAAATAACATATAAGTTAACTTACTGAATATCCTTGCTTTATATGACATACCTGTTCTATCACTTTTAGCACTTGTAAAAAAGTCACTATTTAAATCCTTTCTCCATACATTCATTCTAATATATTCATTATCTATATAATTATCATCACTAATTTGATTTTTATACACGTCAAATCTAACCATAGCTTCATGTTCTAAAACATTTTCATAGGGCTCTACATAATCGGATAAGCTGGCTTCTTTAATTCTTAAAATATATTTATCTCCATCCATAATTAAAACAGTATTATTAATAAATGGTTTTAACAAAGTGACAAGTTGTTTATCTGTTTTCTCCATTAGTGTTTTATCCCTATGGGCAGAATAAAATTTAAAGGATACTATAACTATAGCCAAAATAAGTATACCAATCCATATCTTTTTTTTCAATATTAATCCCCCTTTTATAACTTCATTTATAGCAAAGAAAAGGTTGGTGATATTTCACCAACAGATTTTATAAACCTTCAATATACTCTTTATAAGCCTTTTTTAATTCATTGTAGCTAGTTTTACCTATGATATTTCCTTCAGCTTCTTGGTAATTACATTTAGTGGCTAACCTTTTTAAAAAATCCCCCTTAGATGTTTCATAATTATACTTATTTCCTAATTTTCCTTTTATCTTATCTTCATATTCTGAAACTAATACCAGCTTAACATTATGTTCATATCTCTCACCTAGTTCCCCTTTATTATCCACCATAGCCCCTTTAATATATTCAATATTCTCATCTATGGTTTCTCTATCTACTTCTCCTGAATGGGCTGATAAAAAAGTTTTGGCCGGTAAATTTTTTATAAACTTAAGACTTTCTATATATCTTTCAAGATCATGATATTGTAATATGGGAAAAGGCTCTTCAACCATGTCTCCTATAAATGCAACTAAATCCTTTTTATCAAAGCAAATAGCAGAACATATAGTATGGCCTGGAGTATATATAAACTCCACTCCATCATCTTCATAGGTCAATTTATCCTCAAATGTAATATTAGGTAATTTTATTTTTATATCACCTTTATGAAATTTCCCTTCATATTTTTTTATATCGTATTCCCCGATTTCTTCCATTCTTTCTTTACAGGTTTTATGACCTATTATATCAGAATATTCAAAGGCCATATTCCCCCAGACATGATCCCAGTCTGAATGGGTATTAAAAATAACTAGTTCTTTTTTACTTAAACCTTCTTTATATATATATTCCTTAATCACATCCATGCATCTAGGACCTAATTGGGTATCACATAAATAAAGTCTATTATCTCCTTTAATTAGATATACTCCTAAATCCCCAAGGGGAGAATCCCCTTCTTCAAAAATAAAGTGTACTCCTCTACTGCCTATATTTTTTATAATCATTAGTATCCTCCCATTTTTGTACTTATTATATCATTTATATTTGTATACCACAATTTGGGAGATTTCTATTTTTCACTGTTTATTTATTGTATCAGGGTGTGAATTCCCCCTCTACTTATATTAATTGAAAATGGAGAATTGAGAATTGACAGTTAAAGGTAATTTCACTCACTTTGTTCGTGAAATATCATCTATCAAATGGGCTTTAGCCCATTTGTACCTTAATTGTCCATTGTCAATTGTCAATTATATTAAGCCCCTTCCTCTCTATATTCCTTATCAACTTTAGTGTTATATATTAGTCCTACCATCAATAATATTCCCCCTACTACTTTTCCCTTTGAAAAGGTATCTAAATAAAAATAATCTATTATTGCACTGGTAAACATTTGACCTATAAATGGTAGTATAACTATATATACAGCTGGCACCTTTGGAACCGTAACATTAAATAAAAATACCACTGCTACTCCTAAAAAACCACCTAAAAAATAATAAAATGGTGCACCTATTACTTTTTCAATTGCTGGTGTATTATTTCTAACAATAACACAAATAATAATTGAAGCTATAAATCCTACTCCATAATTTATCATAACTCCATTTAGCACCCCTACCTGCTCTCCAATCTTACCGTTTAATATTGTTGAAATAACTATAGATATTCCTATTAAAAAAGCTAAAAATATATACATACTATCCCTCCTCTACATTGTTATCATTGCTACTATTCCTAATAAAATAATAGAGAATCCTATTAACTTTTTAGGTTTGAATTTAATTACAGGCATATGAAATATTCCAAAATGATCTATTATGTTTGATACTATTAACTGACTAAAGAGACTTATTCCCACTGTTAAGGTTATACCTAACTTAGGAATACAAATATTATTTAATACTATTACCGAAACACTTAAAATCCCTGGAAGAAAGAATATCTTAGGTGCCTTCTTTATATTACTCCATTTATTTTTAGTTATTAAAGATAATATTACTATAAAAAATACAGCTATAATATGGAATATTAGATTACTAAAGTATGGTCCTACTACTCCTGATAACATTCCATTAAAAAATAACATTATAGCAAGTAATATTCCAGTTATTAATGTTAAACCTTTATACATATGATCCCTCCTATCTTTACTTTTTACTATAAATAGATTATCATGATTATTAATCAGATTACATGACATATGTCATGTTAACATATATTTTAGGAGGAATTATGAAAAAAATTAATGATAAGAAACTTTTAAATTATTATATAAAAAAGCATAATATGGATGATATACTAGATAAGGATATTATCCCTTATATGGAGCTTCATTATTATGAAAAAGGAGAACAAGTCCTAATCCCTAAAAGTAATTTATTATATTATTATTTCTTTATTGATGGTAAATTAAAAATATTTTCCCTTTTAGAAAATGGTAAGTCTATACTTTTAGAGTTTTATACTACATTTGATACCTTAGGAGATGTGGAATTATTAAAAGACCGTCCTATAGTGTCCAATGTTGAAGCGGTAAAGGATAGTTATCTAATTGGAATACCAACAAATATACTTAGGAAAAAGTGCTATAACAATCCTAGATTTTTAAGATTCATGATTTCATCATTAAGTAAAAAACTTGAAAACACATCTAATAATAGTTGTTATAATCTATCATATCCCCTTATTAATCGATTATCTAGCTATTTATTAGAACATATTACCGATAAAGACTATATAATATTAAATTCAACTTTTAATGATATCTCAGAATTTTTAGGGACTACCTATCGCCATCTCCATAGAACCTTTAAAAAACTCGAAAATAATAGAGTAATAAGATTTGATGATGGTAGGATATATATTTTAAATAAAGGTGAGTTAAGAAGGCTTTCTAAAAATTTATATAGATAAATTTAAGTTTAAGTCTTAGTAGGGATACTAAGACTTAAACTTAAACTAATTACCTTTCACATATCCCCCTATATTTTCTATTTCCACTTCTTCTTCCTTTCCAGTTTTCATATTCTTAATTTTTACTTTCCCATTTTTTAATTCATCTTCTCCTATAATAATTACATAGGGTATATTCCTTTTATCTACCCCTTTTAACTTTTTCCCTAGCTTTTTATTTGTCATATCTATATCTACTTTTACTCCTAGTTTTCTAATATCATTAGCTATTTTTAGTGTTTTAATCCCCCTTCCCATTGGAATTATTATTAAGTCAACCAAGGGTTTATTTATATTTTGATTTTTATCTAAAAGGGCTGTATATATAACATCTAGTCCAAAGGATAGTCCCACTGCAGGATATTCTTTATTATTATTTAAAAATGAACCTATTATATTATCATATCTTCCTCCACTTCCTATACTTGATGTTATACTGCCATCAGATAAAAATACCTCATATATTGTTCCTGTATATATATCTAATCCCCTTGCTAAAAATGGATTAAATTTAACCTTGTCTAATAAATCTAATTCCTGTAAATAACTATTTAAATTCTTTAGCTCATCTATACCCTCTAGGGTCTTAGGGGACTTATAGTTTTCTAGTAAGTATTCTAAATCATTTATGTTTTTATCCTCTATAAGCTTTTTAAGTTTTTCTATTATATTATTACCAATTCCCTTCTCTATTAGTTCCCTTATAACCCCTTCACTGCCTATCTTTTTTATTTTATCTAACGACAATACTATATTACTTAAATCCTCTTTTCTAGTACCTATACTTTCTAGTATTCCATATAATAACTTTCTATTGTTATAATATATATATACATCTAGTTTAAGTTTATCGAAAACATCAAATACCATACTCATAAGTTCTGCTTCTGCCATCATTGATTTAACTCCCACTACATCCACATCACATTGGGTGAACTCCCTAAGTCTTCCCTTTTTTACAGGACCATCCCTAAATACTTTTCCTATCTCATACCTTTTAAAGGGCATTTTTAAGTATGGATTCATTCCTATTATTTTTGTAAATGGTACCGTTAAATCATATCTTAGACCTAAATCACGATTTCCCTGGTCCTTTAACCTATATACTTCCTTTAATATCTCATCTCCTCCACCGTATTTATATGATAATAAGTCAAAATAACATATAGTCGGTGTCTCCACTGGCATGAAACCATATGTTTCAAATGTACTTTCCAGTTTCCTTCTCACATTTTCCCTTATAGTTTGTTCCTTTGGTAAAAAGTCTTTTGTTCCCTTTAAGTTTTCTAATTTCATAATTATCATCCTTTCTTTTTATTTGATAGTTAACTGGTTGGGGGATTACGAATCCCCCAACAACTCACAGGGATTACGAATCCCTCAACAACTTACAGGGATTAGGAATCCCTCAAGGACTCACAGGGATCACGAATCCCCCAACAACCCATAGGGATTACGGGGATCCCTTAACTCTCCCCTCTCAATTCTCAATTCTCCATTATAAAAAGGAGCCAATAGATGCATTAATGCATCTATTGGCTCCTTTTTATATCAAAATTCCTTTATCACCACTAGATGCAAGCCCTATTTTTTCAATGGAAAACAGAGCTTGCACCTTTTTATCCTTAAAAGATACAAACCCTCTCTAGTGATGATGAAATTGTATATTAAAATTTGTTACTATAACAGTCATAATAAAACCCCTAAACGAAAGTAACTCTTAAATAAATTTGAAGCTACTATATTTTTATTTATATTATCATCATATATTCTTTTTGTAAAGATTTTTAGGCATACTTTTTAAGCATACCTTCTATGATCTCTATGATATCTTCTCTTAATTCATTTGGCGACAATACTTCTATCGCCCTTCCTTGACTTAATAACCACATTATAATCCCCTTTTTATGGGTTGTGGCATTTATTATGTATTCCCCTTTATTTTCCTCTACAACTTTAGCATTAGGTAATCTATCTAATACTGCTTCAATGGAGTCACCTGTAAACCTAAACTTTATATTTTCTATTTTTCCCGATTGCATAAACTGAATCCTATCTCTAAATTGTCCCTCTTCAAATCTATTTTTATATTCTACCCTAAATCTATCACTTAATATTTTATATTTGTTAATTCTATCTAGTCTAAAAATAGTTGGATCTTTATAATCCTTTCCTTCTATATATGCTATTAAATAAAAATAATACTCAGAAAATAATAGACCCTGGGGATATAACACCTTTTTTCCTAAGCTTTTAACCAATTTACCATCTTGTCCTAATTTAGAATATTCAATCTGTAATTTATTATGATGATCTATGGAATATGTAATATCCCAAATCTTATTAATCAATTCTTCATTATGTTTTGGTGAACTATAGTTATATAATTCATTTCCTATAGTGTTCTTTAGATAAAATCTATCTTCATAGACACAAAGCTCTAAAAGTTTTTCCACCAAATCTTCTATTTCATTTTTATTAAACCCTCTAGTACCTAATAATACCTTTATTATAGCAAGTACGTCTTCTTTAGTAAGGAACTTATCTTTATCCCTATTGAGAACATATCCACCTTTTTTTCTGCTATATACTATATCCCATTGCTTTCTTTCATTGGCAATATAGGTTCTTATATCATTTATATACCTTGATATTGTTTTATCACTTACATTAAATTTTAGTGCCACTTCATTTTTTTTAACCGTACCTCCATTAAGTAATATATCATATATATATAGTATTCCTTCTACTTTACTTCTTCTCATGTTATCACCCCATTTAGTATCATTCTACTATATATATATGCCTATGTATAGTCCTAAAGTCCTATTTATTGTATGATTTTCTTTTATACATTTCATTATCTGCTGTCTTTATCAACTCAACTAATGATGTATATTTATCTCTAGAGTATTGCGCAAAACCATAGCTTAATGCTATATTATAACTATTAGCTTCAATTTTATTAAATAACTTAATACTTTTATATACCCTATCCCAGACTTTTTTAGCTCCGTTAATATTTGTTTTTGGAAATACTAATAAAAATTCATCTCCGCCAAGTCTTATCAATATATCAGTTGATCTTATGTTTTTTCTTATAAGATCACTTATATCCTTTAAAAGTTTGTCCCCTTCTAGATGTCCAAACTGATCATTTATCTTTTTTAATCCGTCTACATCAATATAGCATATTGTAACTTGTCCTCCATTGGTTCTCGAATCTCTAATCTCTCTATTTAAAACCTCTATACCTGCCCTTCTATTTAGGGCGCTGGTAAGATAATCTTTGGTGGCTTCTTTTTTTATTTTTTTTATTATCTTTTTTAGCCTTTTAACCTCTTTATCTCTTTGCCTTAACTTTATTATCAGATCATCTTTTGATAAACTTTGGTACCTCAAGTATTTCACCCCTAAATTAATTATATTTTTAACCACACTATCTATTTTAATACTTACAGGGGACAGATATTGTCCTTTATAAAAAAAACATCTAAATTTATACAATTTAATAATAATTTGCATATTATTTTTGTCATATTTGTATGTGTTTTTTGTAATAATCTGTTTAACAAATATTAATCTATAATAAATCTATTGACTTCTATCTATTGATTGCATAAAATTGCTATGGATTTCTGATTTACTAATAAACCCTAAACTAGGGTGTTTTTTATTGCCTTTTCTAAATATTTTATTTACTATCTACTTTATGGGGTATTATTTCAATAAATTTAATATGTTAGGAGTGATATATATGAAAAGTTTAATAAAAGATTATACCATTATAACATTAGGGGTAATTATTGTTGCCCTAGGTTTATGTTTCTTTTTAGTACCAGCTGATCTAGCTGTTGGTGGAGTTACAGGTTTTGCAATGGTTTTTAATAATATATTCCCTGTACTATCTATTGGTTCCTTAATGTTTATATTAAATATTTTATTATTTATTGTAGCATTTATACTTATAGGTCCCCAGTTTGGAGCTAAAACCATATATGCCAGCTTTGCATTATCCGGTGCAATATGGGCAGTTGAAAAATTATTTCCTCTAGCTGATCCCCTTACAGATGATATGATATTAAATTTGTTTTTTGGAATACTAATCCAAGGTATTGGAATGGCAGTAATATTTTATCAAAATGCCTCTACCGGTGGAACTGATATAATAGCCAAAATATTTAATAAGTTTTTTCATATTGAGATTGGGAAAGGTTTATTATTAGCAGACTTCTTTATAACCTTAATGGCAGGGCTAACATTTGGTTTAGAATTGGGACTATATGCTTTATTGGGTGTTATTATGAATGCCTTTGTTATAGATAATGTTATAGAAGGTTTAGACCTTAAGATGAGTATATCTATAGTTAGCCAAAAGCCTGAAGAGATTAAATCTTTTATTAACAATTCATTAAGTAGAGGGGCCACTATATATCATGCTAATGGCGCCTACACAAATAAGGAAAAAAAAGTAATTACCACTGTAGTCAGCAGAAGGGAATTTATAAGGCTTAAAACCTTTATAAAAGAGACCGATGATAAAGCCTTTGTCATGGTTGCCCATGTTAAAGAAGTATTGGGAGAAGGTTTTAGCATAGTTTAAAAACTAATACTACTTCTATTAATAGAAGTAGTATTAGTTTTTCTTTATATTTCTTTTATATCTGTACATATTCTTATCGGCCATTTTTATCAATGTTTCATAATCTGTACCATCTGTTGGATAATCTGCGATACCATAACTAAAACTACATACTATCTTATTACCTTCTACCTTTAGTGGATTTTTTCTAAAAAATTTCTGTAGGCTTTCAAATTTCTTTATTAAATCTTCTTTTTTAGATTCTAACAATACTGCTACAAATTCATCTCCACCTACCCTAGCTAGAACATCTGTATTTCTTATGCTATTTTTTAGTTTTTTGGCAAAATATTTGATAGTTAAATCACCCACAATATGACCATAACGGTCATTTATTGGCTTTAGCTCGTTTAAATCAAAAATCGCTAAAGAAAATGTTTTTCCACATTTACAATTATCCAGTTTATCTTCAATATATTTTTCAAAATAATTTCTATTATATATATTAGTTAATTTATCATACATTGACATTGATACCACATCTTCATAAAGTTTATGATTGCCTATTGCTATTTCTATTTGACTTTTCATATATTCCATCAATTTTAAATCCATATCATCGAAAACATCATTATCTTCGCTATCTATATTAATAATTCCATATAATCTATTATCAATAATAATAGGGGCCGTAATACTAGACCTTATATAAAAGCCCTCCTTGTTTTTTAAAGGCTCTTTATAATTTTTCCCCATCATATCTTCAATATCATTTACTATAATACTTTCTTCAATCTTCCCATTTGTTTTTTTCCATATAAAAGTGTCTTCTAAAACTATAGAAAAGTTTTCTACATCTTCTTCAGTAAATCCTATCTGTGAGACCACATCCAATCTCCCTTTTTCATCTATTAAAAGGACACTGCCAACCTGAGCATTTTCAACGACTTCTAAAGTTTTTTTAAGTATTAAATCAAATAAATCATATATATTCTTAGTTTTTACAATGGATTGACTTATAGATAACATTGCCTCCTTTGATTTAAGTTGCCTATTTAAGTTTTTTTCTATTATCTTTTGTTCTGTAATATCAATGGCAACCCCTGCAACACCTATAATTTTGCCGTTATTATCTCTAATGGCAACTTTATTTGACTTTATATATCTATAAGACCCATCTCCTAGTTTAATGGTGGTATTATAACTACCTTTACCTCCATTTTTAATTAATCTTCTGTCGAACTTCTCATATTTTTTTGCAGTCTCCATAGACATAAGATCCATTGCCCTATGACCTATAACCTGTTCTTTAGTAACATCAAAATATTCTAAAAAAGTTTCATTACAGTATTTATACACCCCTTTTATATCTTTGAAATAAATTGGATTTGGTATCATATCTATGATATTTTGTAAGTGCTTAGGACAGTTAAAAACTTGGGAGGGTATAGTTTCAAATTTCATTTATAACCCCTTTCTCATATAATTATATATAAATAAACATTATTTATGTCGATTTTATTTATATGTATAATTATATTTTAATTGAAAGTATATTTCAATGTATAGATATCCCATTCTCCCTTATATAAAAATCTATTTATGGTCTAGTCAACTCCCTGCTCTCTGCACCTTGTACCCTACACTAAACAAAAGAAGCACCGAAGGTGCCTTTGCTCTTATATGAATAGTAATGATACCCCCGCTACAGTTATAAATGCACCTATTATTTCTTTAGACGTGACCTTCTCTTTAAATATTAAAATCGATGATGGTATGATAAGTACCGGTACTATTGCTGTTATGGTGGATACCACTCCAGCTGTAGTATATTGTATCGCCAATAAAGAAAGGGACACCCCTAAAAAGGGTCCAAAGAATGCACCTATTGAAACCTTCTTCATTGCATCCTTATTAGTAATAGCTACTTTTAACCCTTTCCATCTTTTCATAATAGTAAACACAATTATAAACCCTATTATCCCCGCAATAATCCTAATTTGAGTAGCCGCAAATGCATTATAATCTCCCATTCCAAACTTACTTAATATAAGACCTAATGACTGTCCAAATGCTCCAAGAAAGGCAAAGGAAACCCCTTTTATAGGATGGGACAATTGCATTTTTTTCTTTCCAGGACTTCTCATGAGTATAACCAGTGCTATCCCAATAATTGTCACTGTCATACCTATTAAGTCTTTAATAGTAAGTACCTCTCCCATAATTATAAATCCTAAAAGAGCTGTTATAGGTGGTGATGCAGACATTATAAGCATGGATATTCTAGCTCCCACCTCAACAAATGCTTGGAATAAAAATAGATCTCCCACTACAAAGCCTATTAACCCAGATACCATTAACCAGGTCCAATTATCCACTGTGGCATCTAATGGTACAAACATCCCCCTGGTTATTAGGGTAAATACTCCCAGTAGAAAAAATGCCATTATAAGTCGAATAAAGTTTACAGATAATGAACCTATTTTTTTACCTGCCAATTCAAATGATGTTGATGTAACTGTCCAGCATATAGCCGTAAATAGGGCTATTATTTCTCCTATATGTGATTCCATAGATTAACCTCCTTAATTTGATAAAAAATTTAGACCCACTAAATATTTACCTATACATTATACCAGTTATCCTTTATCTTTTTAAAGTGCTAAATTGAAAATTAATAAAACTTAATTTTTTTCTATTCCACTGAATTTAATTGTCGTTTTATGACACATTATGATATAATTAAGTAGTATATGTTAATTAAAGATTTCAGAAAAATCTATATTTTATCACTATTAAGGGGGACTATAATTGAAAAAAATATTTAAATCTATTCAGTTAAGCAACTTAAACATTAGGGGTAAGTTTAATGTGGCATTATTTTTATCAATTGGAATGTTTATAATAGCAACAGGAATTACAGTAGCTTTACTTTTCACCGTTGTAAACGATATCAATGCCGTAGATAGACGGGGGCATAGGGTTAATGATGTAACAAAGATGGCATCCTTGTTTAGAACAAAGGATATAAGGATTGCCGACTATGTTAGCTTTAAAGATTATAATATAATAGAAGAGTATAATGAAAAGAGGGAAGCCTTTGAGAAGCTACAAAAAGAGATAGAACCCGAAATGGATTCTGAAGAGCTAAAAAAACTATTTAATCAAGTAGAGATTAATGATGAAAATGTGGATAGAATATTTAAGGATAATTTAATTCCAGCAATTCGAACTAATTCACCATCAAAAGTTTCCCAATACAGAAGAGAGATATCCAATCTAAGATCAAATACGATAAATGCATTGGAGAAAATGGCTGATATTGTACAGAAAGATCGGAAATTAGCTATAACAAATGCTAAAAAAAATATATCTAATATACTACTAACCTTAGTAATATCAGTAGCTATATCAGTAATATTAGGAATTATAATAGTCAACATAATAAGCAAAAAACTTTCTGAAAATGTAAATAAAGTTGTTGGCATAACTGAAAGTATAGCAAAGGGGAATCTTTTAGTTGAGAAAATAGATTATAAGGGCAATGATGAAATTGGTAAATTAAGTGACTCTATTAATGTAATGGTACATAACCTTAGGGATTTGATAAAACAAACAAAGGATGTTAGTAATAACGTATCAATAGAAAGTAATAACTTTATTAGAATCTCCCGTGAGGTTAGCCAAGGTAGTGAGCAAATATCAGCCACAATGGAGGAAATGGCAGCCGGTGCCGAGGAACAATCTAGTTCTTCTACGGAGATTGCAAATTCCATAAGAACCCTTAATGAACTAGTCAATGAATCAAATAAAAATGGTAAATCCCTAAGAAGTTCTTCTAATGAGGTATTAAATATAACTAATGAAGGTAACACCCAAATGAAATCATCAATAAATCAAATGGAAACTATAAATCACATAGTAAAAACCTCTGTTGATAAGGTTAAAGGCTTAGAAGATAAAACTAGAAACATTTCAAATTTGGCTAATATGATTGATGATATTTCCGAACAAACAAATTTATTGGCATTAAATGCTGCTATTGAAGCTGCAAGGGCTGGAGAAGCTGGAAGGGGTTTTGCAGTAGTTGCCGATGAAATAAGAAAATTGGCTGAAGATGTGGGAAAATCAACAGATAAGATTAATACTATATTAAAGGATGTAAAGGTAGAAACCGATACAGTTGTAAGCTCATTACAGTCAGGATATGATGAAGTTGAAAAGGGCACTAAACAAATCATAACTTCTGGAGAGTCCTTTGAAAATATATACTCTAAGGTAAGTGATATGGTTAAAAGTATAGAAACTGTATCTAATAACCTAGAAGACATTGCAGAGAATAGTAGTACTATAAACGAAGGTATAGAACAGGTGGCTGCAATATCCCAAGAGAACTCAGCAGGTATAGAAGAAACCGCTGCTTCAGTACAGCAGCAAAGTACTTCTATGCAAACCATATCCCAAAGTGCCAATACCTTATCAAGTTTAGCAAGTGAACTAAATAACATGATAGATAAATTTACCCTGTAGTCTTGATAATAATTGTCGAAATATATATAATTAAGGTGGTCAACTAATTAGTTGACCACCTTAATTATATAACCTAAAAGGAGGATAAAAATGGATACTGATAAAAAAGAAAAGTTTAATATGTTAAATGGCTTTAAGGTGGGAAGGTCTCTTACAGTAAAATTTATATTTTGGGTTATAGCAGTCCAATTTGCTATGATCTTTATATCTAAATTTATACATAATACCCTAAGTAATATAACCTTTTTCCACAATCAAGTTGGAGCATTAATAATACCTGCTATAGATATAGCTTTGATAACCGTTGTTATAACTATTGTGGTGAGAAGATTAATTATTGGTAGAGTAAAGGAAATAATAGATTTTACAAAGGACGTTTCAAATGGAAATCTAAATAGTAGATTAGAAATAAAAAGTAATGACGAGATAACAGTACTTGGAGAAAGTATAAATATTATGGTAGATCATATAAGTGATATGGTTGTGGATACAACTAAATCTTCAGAAAATGTAACTAATATTGCGAAAAAACTTGAATCTAATATGGAATCTATTTCTGAAAGCTTAAGTGAAATATCTAATAAGTCAGAAAATATAAATAATGATATGTTAGATACAACTAATATAGTGAATGAAGTTAATGATTTAATCAGAAATTTAAATGGTTTAAGTCAACAAATCACAGCAGCAACTCAACAAATCACTTCTTATTCTTCCAATGCAAATAATATAACTATGGAGGGAAAAGAATCAACTGATATAGTTGTAGATGAGGTCATGAATATGAAGTCTTCCTTTTCCAAGGTGGAAAACGTATTTAATCAATTAAAACAAAAATCTGAAAAAATTGGAGTTATAGTTGAAACCATCAATAGTATATCAGAACAAACCAGTATTTTGGCTTTAAATGCCATGATTGAGAGTTCAAGGGCTGGGGAACATGGTAAAGGTTTTGCCGTTGTAGCAGAGGAAATTAGAAAGCTTGCAGATGATACAAGTTCATCTATTGGAAAAATTGAAAATATAGTATCATCTATACAATCTGAAGTGGATTTACTTAATATAGAGATAGATGATTCTGATAAGGTATTAAATAATATTGAAACTTCATCTAAGAAGTCTTATAACATTTTAGATAATGTTACAGAACAGGTTAATAATGTCAATGCCATGATTCAAGAAATTTCATCATCTACCGAAGAACAGGCTAACTTGATGATAGAAGCTAATTCTTCCATAGAAAAAATAAATAGAAACTCCCAGCAGGTACAAAGCTCGATAAATAATACCACTAACTTTTTAGAGGAGGTTACTGAATCAGTAAATGATATATCCCAGACGTCCCAGACTTTAACTGACTTAGCCGAAGAAACAAGGGAAAAAATATTTAAATTTAAAGTATAATTATATAAATCACTTATTTTAGGGTATATTATTATAAAACCTAATTAGGTGGTGATGATTATGAAGGAAATTTACTTAGCTGGTGGCTGTTTTTGGGGAGTAGAAGCCTATATGAATACAATAGACGGTGTTGTAGAAACTATGGTTGGCTATGCAAATGGCCATGTGGAAAATCCAACCTATAGACAGGTTACCACATCTGCTACAGGTCATGCTGAAACATGCTATATAAAATATGATGAATCTATTATAAGTTTAGAGGAATTATTAAATAAGTTTTGGAAAGTCATAGACCCAACCGTTAAAGATCGACAGGGTCCCGATTTTGGTTCCCATTATAGAACTGGAATATATTATGTGGATGATGATGACTTAAATACTATACTAAAATCAAAAGAAAAACAACAAACAAACTATAAAGATCCTATAGTAACAGAAATTGAACCATTAAAAAACTTCTACAAAGCAGAAGAATACCACCAAAACTACCTTAGGAAAAACCCCGGTGGATATTGTCATATTAAGTTTTAGTCTAAGTCTCAGTCTAAGTAAAAGAATTTTGCTAAAGGCAAAATTCTTTTTTTCTTTTTCCCAAACTTAAATTAAGACTTAAACTGTTTCTTACACATAAAACTTAAACCTTCCATCTAATTAACAATTAACCATTCACAATTTATAATTATCCCCCCTAGCTTCTTAAATAAAACCTCTCACCCATGCCAAAAACTCTTTCCATATTGATTTTTCTATCAGAGTTTTTTATGTATCCATTAAACCATCCAAAGGGACCATCATATTTACTAGACACTATAAGCATATTTGTTTTAATTTCATTATCCATTTCAACACTAAAGGTTAAATTTACTATACCTTTTGAATCTCTTATATACCATTTATTCTTTTCCCTTAAAAATTTAACCGGTGGCAAAGGATATATTTTTCCATTTATCCAAATACAGTTTTCATTATATTTTTCTTCATCTATGGATTGATTTTTAGTTAAATTAAAACCTATTAGATCTTTATCTTCACTATAGTAGGATGCCGTTACCCAGTCCCACTTCATTATGTATGGATAATAACCTTTTTGATCATCTATTATTAAGAAACTTTTCCCCTTTTTAAAGTTATGTTTCTCCTCTCCTATGGTTAAGTACCCTTCCATAGGGCAATTTGCTTTATGGGAATACATTCCACTATACTTACTAAAGGGAATAGAAGCCACCATAGGTTCAGTATTTTCAGCTAGTCCCTTTAAGAGTCCTTCTATTTTGGGTAACTTCTTATTTTGTCCTATAGTAAACTTTATATCTATATATTTATCCTTTAGTTTGTTATATATATTAATAGTGATATTCTTATTTTTATATGATATTTTTGAATTAAGTAAATTTTTGGGAATATTTATAGCCCATGGCATAACTTTCTTCTCATAATTATACCTTTTTCCCTCTTTCTTATCATATATGTCTATTTTTAATAATATAACTTTTTTTATATCCATTATTGCAATAAATATAAAAAATCTATCATTACCTAATTGAAATGCATTCCACTCTTTTAATCTAATATTTTTTAAAAACCTGGGTATAGGTATCTTTGATACTTTGGCATCCAAGGGATTAATATCAACTAAAGGTTTATTATATGTTCCAAAGTTAAACTTTCCATCTGTAACCAAAGAACTTGAATTTTCTTTAGATTTTGTCATAGTACTCAATACCCCCTTTTATTTTATTATATCATTTTTAGAATATTTAGGTAATTATAATGTAAGATATAGTGGGTGATCTTCTTATTAGTTAGCATAAGATAAAAGGATTCTTTAGTAAGAAAAAAGATCTAAATAAATTAGACCTTTTTTATTATGAAAGCTATAAAGTACATCATGGTACCCAGTAGTATAATAGTAGCTCCCGATGCTATATTAAATTGATAAGAAATAAATAATCCTGATATTGTTATTATCATTCCCAGAATAATAGATGTTACAATTATCTTTTTAAAATCATATGTAAATAATTTAGCTATAGAAGGTGGTATAGTTAAAAGGGCTAAAACTAATATTATTCCAACTACCTTTAATAGTGTTACAATGGTAAGTGCTATTAGTATAAACAGAAAATTTTCCAAAAATCTTGTTGGCATTCCTAAAACTTTTGCAAACTCTTCATCAAATAAATATGCCTTCCAGTAATTGAAAAACATAAATATAGAACCTATTACGATTATATCCACTATTATCATCATATTGATAGAGATATTCGAAACCGTTAATATATCTCCAAATAAATATGAATTCATATCGGGAGGGTATCCTTCAGTAAAGGCTATAAACAGTATCCCTAAGGCCATCCCCGTAGACCAAAACATGCCTATTAATGCATCGGAGTTGGTTTTTGCCCTTCTATTTATATGGGATATGGATAGTGATGATATTATAGAAAATATAAATGCACCTATTATTGGCTCAAACCCCATTAAATACCCTAAACCTATCCCCCCAAATGATGTATGGGCAACCCCTCCACTTAGCATAACTAATTTTTTCTCTATTATTATGGTTCCTATTATTCCACAAGCTACACTGGCTAATATGGCTGCTATAAGAGCATTTTGCATAAAGTTATAGTTAAGTATTGCATCTATCATTATTCTTCCTCCTTGTGGTGCTTTAATACCCTGTGGGGTGTAGCTCCGTGGGCTATTAACTCCACTGGACAGCCATAAACCTTCTCTAATGTATCTCCGGTGACCTTTGTGTCATCTCCATGATAAAATAGGGTCTTATTAAGACATGCTATACTATCTACATATGTAGAAATTACTCCCATATCATGACTAACCATAACAATAGTCTTTTCATGATTTAGTTTTTTTAACAATTCATATATTTCTGTTTTTCCATTGGCATCTAGACTGGCAGTTGGTTCATCTAATAAAAGGACCTTAGGCTTTACCATTAATGCCCTTGCTATAAGTACTTTTTGCATTTGACCTCCTGACAAATTACTAATTTTTCTATCTTTAAGTTTTAATATATCTAGCTTATTCATGGTTTCCTTTGCCAATTTAATATCACTTTTTTTATATTTATGAAATATCTTAGGCCTATCATATAATCTACCCATAAGTACAACATCTAAAACTCTAATGGGAAAGTCCCTATTAAATGTAGTAAATTGAGGAACATAGCCCACTTTAACTCCATTTTTTATTTTTATTTTTCCTTTAGTAGGCTTTATTAACTTCAAGAGAACCTTAAGTAAGGTACTCTTTCCACCACCATTAGGACCTATTATCCCTAGAAACTCCTTATCCTTTATTTTTAGATTTACATCTTTAAGTGCGCAAATATTATCATAGTTTACTGTTAAATTTTCCATCTCTATATCGTACATTTTTTCTCCTCCCGCTCTACATAATCTGTTATAAAATCTAAATTTATTCTAACAAATTATGCTATTAAGTCAAGTTGTAACCGATTATAAATAATATTATAAATAATAACCATATAATTAAGTTCTAAACATTTATTATAAATATAATTTTGGTATAATATATGTATAACTCTCATGCAGAAGGTGAATATAATGACTCTAGATATATTAGCAGGATTAGTCAATAGAATAGGTATAATAATAATTTTATCCTTTGTATCATCTAAGGTAAATCTCCTAAAAAAACTAGCTTTAGAAAAGGAAATCACTTTCAAAGATAAAACCTTAATGGCAGTATTCTTCGGAATAATGGGGATAATTGGTACTTATACAGGTATTCCTGTAAAGAGTGCCTTAGCAAACTCTAGGGTTATAGGTGTCTTTGTAGGAGGACTGCTTGGAGGTCCCTATGTAGGGGTATTATCTGGTGTTATTGCTGGAGGACATAGATTTTTTATTGGAGGCTTTACGGCTTTATCCTGTGCTATATCTACAATTATATCAGGTTTTATGTCTGGATTCCTTAGTAAAAGATTCTATAATAGAGACAATAAATGGACCTACACTTTATTTTTAGGAGCCATTTCAGAAGCTATACAGATGTGTATTATTATAGCATTGGCTAGACCCATAGCTGATTCCATAGAATTGGTTAAATTAATAGCTCTTCCAATGATAATTACAAATTCAATAGGGATATCCATATGTATAGGAATATCAGAAAGTATTTTTAAAGATCAACAAAGGGCTGCATCAATTCAAGCACAAAGAGCTCTTAATATTGCAAATAAAACATTGAAATACTTTAGAAAGGGATTTAATGAAGAAACCTCCTACAAAACAGCTGAAATTATTTATAATATGACAAGTGTTAAAGCAGTATCTATTACCAATACAGAGAAAATATTATCCCATATAGGTATAGGAGAAGATCACCATAAAGTAGGTGACTATATAAAAACTGGACTTACTAAAGAAGTTATTAATCAAGGGGTATATAAGGTTGCCAATTATCACTATGAAATAAATTGTAACCATATGAATTGTAAATTAAAATCAGCGGTTATAGTTCCTCTAAAGGAAAAGAATAAAACAATAGGGTGTTTGAAGTTATACAAAACCACCGAAAATTCCATTACACAGGTGGATTTAGAACTGGCCCTTGGGTTAGCTTCCCTTTTTTCCACTCAAATAGAACTTAGTAAATTAGAATATCAATCAAAATTATTGGCCAAATCAGAACTAAAGGCTTTACAAGCTCAAATTAATCCCCACTTTTTATTTAATGCAATAAATACTATAGTTTCATTAATAAGAACTAAACCTGAAAAAGCAAGAAAACTATTACTTAATCTAGGAGACTATTTTAGAAAGAACTTATATAAAAGCAGTGAAGAAGTGGATTTATTAGAAGAGATTAAACATGTAAAATCATATATTTCTATTGAAAAAGCTAGATTTGGAGATAAGTTAAGTATTAATTTTCATATAGATAAAAATATTAATTGTTCTTTGCCACCTTTAATATTACAACCTATAGTAGAAAATTCAATTAAACATGGAATATTAAAAAAGCTAGACGGTGGTAATGTGGATATATATGTTATAGATAATAAAGATAATGTTAAATTAATAGTTAAGGATAATGGAGTAGGTATGAGTGAAGAAACTATTAATAATATATTGTATAAAGAAAATACTAATGGTTCCATAGGCCTTATAAATGTAAACAATAGACTAAAAACTAAATACGATGATGATTACGGCTTAATTATAGAAAGTACTTTAAATAAGGGAACAACAGTAACCATGAAAATACCTAAAATTTAAAGGGGTTGATATTTTGATAAACTGTATTATATTAGATGATGAAAAACCGGCTAGAGAAGAGCTTTCTTTTTTATTAAAAGGCTATGATGATATAGGTGTTTTAGCGGAAGCTAAACATGGCTTAGAAGCTCTCGACTTAATTTCTGAGTTAGATATTGACTTAATCTTTCTAGATATAGAGATGCCTAAAGTAAACGGTATAGAAGTGGCAGAAAAAATATTAAATAATAATAATCCTCCCTTTATAGTTTTTGTAACAGCTTATAATGAATATGCTATTAAGGCCTTTGAGTTAAATGCTATAGACTATATACTCAAACCTTTTTCTAAGGATAGACTAGATAATACTATAAATAAAGTATTAAAAAGACTAGATTATAACTCAATAAATTATAAGAATAGACTGGAAAACTTACTTTGTGAAATAGAAAATAAATCTAACATAAATAAAGTATGTCTATATAAAAATGGTAGTTATATACCTGTTCTAGTGGAAAGTATAATATATGCCACGGTTGTAGATAAATCTACCCTAATATTTACAGAAAATGAAAGTTATGAATATCAAAATTCTTTAAGCCAGTTGGAAGAGACACTTAATTTAGATAACTTTTTTAGAAGTCATAGAAGTTTTATAATTAATTTAGATTTCATAGAAAAAATTGAACCCTGGTTTAATAGCACATATCAAGTGAAATTAAAATGTATAAAAGAAAAAATTCCTGTAAGTAGAAGTCAAGTGAAAAGTTTTAAAAAAATTATGAAGATAACTTAATACATTTTAAATGTATATATTGTATTTTAGATATAAATATATGCAGTTCGTCTCTAAATCAACCTTTCTTTAAAGAATAGTCTTATAATTTAAGTAAGATTTAAAACTAAAGGGAGGTTTTTTTATGGTATCTTTTTTAATTTCTATAGTCGTACTTATATTAGGTTATTTCACCTATGGTAAATTTGTGGAAAAGGTTTTCGGTGTAGAGGAAAATAGGCCTACTCCTGCCAAAACTATGAATGATGGAGTTGACTTTATCGAGTTAAGTTGGCCTAGAATATTTTTAATTCAATTTCTTAATATAGCAGGTCTAGGTCCTATATTTGGTGCTATAATGGGGGCTTTATTTGGTCCAACTGCTTTTTTATGGATAGTCTTTGGTAGTATATTTGCAGGAGGAGTTCACGATTATTTCTCAGGTATGTTATCAATGAGACATGAAGGTAAGAGTATCTCAGAAATTGTTGGTATTTATTTAGGAGATAATGCTAAAAAAGTTATGAGGATTTTTTCTGTACTTCTATTAATTCTTGTTGGTACAGTATTTATGACTGGGCCAGCTAATCTTTTATCTGACTTAGATCTTGGTGGATTAAATAGTGTAAATATGTGGCTAGGAATTATAATAGTTTATTATTTCTTAGCAACCATATTACCTGTAGATAAAATTATAGGTAAAATCTATCCTCTATTTGGATCAGCTTTACTTATTATGGCTGTAGGAATCGCCAGTATGTTAATTATAAATGGCTATGACATACCAGAAATTACTCTATCTAATATGCATCCTAAAGAATTGCCTATATGGCCTATGTTATTTGTTACAATAGCCTGTGGTGCAATAAGTGGTTTCCATGCAACCCAATCCCCTATGATGGCAAGATGTCTTTCAAATGAAAAATATGGTCGAAAGGTTTTCTATGGCTCCATGATTGCAGAGGGTATTATAGCTCTTATTTGGGCAGCTGCAGCTATGACTTTCTTTGATGGAGGTATATTAGGATTGAGTGAAGCTGTAGATAGCGGTGGTGCAGCTACCGTTGTAAACACAATATCCAGTAGTTTACTTGGTAAAGTTGGTGGTATATTAGCTATGTTTGGAGTTATAGCAGCTCCTATAACTTCAGGAGATACAGCCTTTAGAAGTGCTCGTCTTGCTATTTCAGATGCTGTTGGAGTTAAACAAGCTAAAATAAAAAACAGATTACTTTTAGCTGCTCCTATATTTGCTGTTGGTTTCCTATTAACTAGAATAGACTTTAGTATTATTTGGAGATATTTTGCTTGGTCTAACCAAACCCTTGCAACTATAGTACTTTGGGCAACTGCTGCATATCTTATTAAAAATAAAAAATTACACTGGATTGCTACTATACCGGCTACCTTTATGACCGGGGTTAGTATAACCTATATATTACAATCTCCAGAAGGTTTTAGTTTATCAACAGTTATTTCATACCCGGTGGGTATAATAGCTTCAGTATTAATTTTATTATTATTTTTCAAAAAATTTAATGATAAATCTAATTTAGATAAAATAAAAGTATAAGGAAAGGGCAAAAGCCCTTTCCTTATACTTTTATTTTAGTTCTATTATTTTTTCACAAATTTAGAAAACCAACTTTTCTTTTCTTCCTTTTTTATTTTATATGGCTTATCTATTTCAATATGTTTTTCTTTACATATATTTAGTACTTTGTTCCAATTATTACAATCAAATCTCCCAGCGGTACCACAGCTGGAACTAATCTGCCTAGGTACTGGCATTAATTTCACTTCTATATTTTGTTTTTTTAATTCCTTTTCAAATATTAACCCATGATGGGTGCTATGAAATGTCATAACACAATAGTTTTTATCCAAATATATCACCTATTTCTTAATGGCTAAAGAATAGTCACCTTCTCGTTCTTGTACATCTACCTTAAAGCCCTTATTTTCTACAAACCTTTTTATATTTTCCACTGCTACCATAGTATCAACCATTACTTCTATTGTATCTCCCTTATAATTTTCCACTGCATTTTTTGTCATTATAACCGGCTCTGGACAGGATCTTCCCCTAGCATCTACTAAATTAGGCATTTGACACCCCTCCTTTATTTAGCTTCAATTTCCTTTCTTTATTAACACCATATACAACTGAAGTAGCTATAACTAAAACAACTACTAAACCTATTATAACCGCTATTTTACCGTTATTTGGAACTCCCTTAGGACTTGCCGCTAAACCAAAGTTATGGGCAAAGGCTGCACCTATTATGAAGCCAAATATGGTTATAACTGAATCGGTATTTCCTTCCCCTGCAAGTATTGTCTGTCTTAGGGGACAACCACCTAATAATACCGCTGTAAGTCCAGTTAATGTCATCCCTAAAAAGTTCCAGATGTGATCATTATGGGCAACTGGCTGACCTTCAAAACCAACCTTCATTGCATCAAAATTAAATATAAGATTTCCTATAAGGGCGAAGACAAATATCCCTAAAAGTCCCCACATAAAGTGGAAGTCCTTAATTAAAAATGCATCCCTAAATCCCCCTGCTGTGCAAAGTCTAGTTCTTTGTAATGCTCCCCCTATTACAATACCTGAAATAAGTGATAAAGCTATAGGTGCTGCCATAGCTCCCGGTCCTTTGTCACTAAAGAATATAAAACTTGGTGCAATAACTAAAAATATTAAAAGAACTAATGCTATAGCAGGCATGGTATAACCTGCTACTTCAGGTTGTTTTGTACTTCTTCCCAGTGTAAAACCCTTCTTTAAAAATTGTATACCTACTATCACTCCAACAACATATCCAAAAAGTCCAACTAATGCATTTAGATCTCCCCCTGCTAGTCTTAATATCATCCTTAAAGGACATCCTAAAAATACTAATGCCCCTATTACTAGGAAAATGGCCATAATAAATCTTATTATAGGCGAGGAACCTCCCGTTGGTTTAAACTCTCCCTTAATCTTTGCAATAATAAAGGCTCCAAAAACAAATCCAAGTATCTCTGGCCTTATGTACTGAACAACTGATGCCCTATGAAGTCCCAGTGCTCCTGTTATGTCCCTATAAAAACATACCACACATACTCCCATATTAGCTGGGTTACCTTTAAAAACTAATAATGCTGCTAATAAACCTATAAGTCCTCCCGATGCTATAATTTTAACTTTGGCATTTTTCAATATTATCCCTCCATTCCTTTATTTACTCCATATAAATTATATTAGAAATAATGGGAATATTATAATTGTTTTTTTCTATCATATGCCATAAACCTATAGATTAATTTTATTAATGAGTTGGGGGATTACGAATCTCACAACAACTAACTTGTACTTTTTATTTAAAATAAAGAAATAGAGACCTAGATCTCTAGGTCCCTACTTCTTTATTTTACTCCATCCTATTACTGCCGCTCCCAGTGCTCCTATTATTTGAGTATTTGGGGCAGTATATATCTTTTTATTTATTTTATCTTCTATTAACCTTTTTATCTCTTTACTTTTAGCTACTCCTCCTGTAAAGGCTATCTCATCTATTATTGATACTTTACTTAACATGGTAGTAGCTTTATTTGCAACTGATTCCACAATACCAGCAGCAACCGATTCTTTTTTAGTTCCCTTTGCAAGGGTGCTTACTATTTCTGATTCAGCAAATACTGTACACATACTAGATATGGTTTCAGGCTTTGCACCCTTTGCCATAGTGTCTAGTTCTGTTATATCAGAGCCTAATAAGTTTGACATAACTTGGAGAAACCGACCTGTTCCTGCAGCACATTTATCATTCATAAAAAAGTCACATACATTTCCATCATCATCTAGGCTTATTACCTTACTATCTTGGCCCCCTATATCTATTATAGTTCTAATATCACCATTTAAATAGTGGGCCCCCCTTCCATGACATGTTATTTCTGTAACTGTTTTATCCGCGAAATCCATAGATACCCTTCCATAGCCTGTACCTATTACTTTTTTTACTTCATCTTCTTTTATTTTTGATTCCTCTATTAACCTATTATAAACTTCCTTTGATGCATTTTTAGGACTCCAACCTGTGGGAATAACTATTTCCTTTACTATGTTACCATTAAAAAGTACTCCCTTAGTGGCTACTGAACCAGTATCTATACCTATAGAATACAATTACATTTCCTCCTTAACCGAACCAATTTCTCTTTTTTCTCTTTATAGTGTGTATCCCTTCTGTTTTTATATCGGGATTACTATCTATTAATTTCTCAACATTTACTTTATCATTGGGGTCTATCATTATAGATATCCCACAACATGTACTTAACTGTCTTGGAGTTGGTACTATAGTATACTTTATATTTTCATCCTTTAATACCTTCTCCAGTGCCAACCCATCATTATGGGATGGAAAAAGTACATAGCTATTTAATTTAGTATCCATTTTATCACCTATTTTGTAGTTGCTACTTCTTCTTTGCTTTTATTATTTTCTATCATTTCAAAGAAAGCCTCAAGTCTTGTTGTTATTTGTCCTGCATCCTGAAGACTATAATCACTTTCTATCATCATAACAGGAATACCCTCTTTTTCTAGAGCTTCCTTAACCTTTTTATATTCAACAGCATAGGTATGACAGAAGGATAATGAGTTATATATAACTCCATCGGCATTATATTCTTTATATAGCCTTACTATATCATCTATTCTTCCCTCATTAGGGGTAAAACAGGCACAATTTATTCCTAGATATCTCTCTGATAAAGCTTCCATCTGGCCATCTAATGTTTCCCTATTCTCATCAACTAATCCTTCAAGAACCCTTGAGCCTGTACATGTCTCTTCACATACAACTGCTCCACCGTTTGACTCTATTAAATGATGTATCTTCCAGTTTGGAACTGCCATTGGTGTTCCCGTTATAAGTATTCTTGGTGTATCCTCTTTAAATACATTTACTCCTTCTTCTATTCTACGTTCTAATTCTTCGCAAACTTCTGTTGTTTTTTCAATAAATCTCTCTGTATCATCATAAAAGGATATTTGAGTTATTAATAGTGCATCTTTACCACTTATAGGTAAGTTTAAGCTTTTTCTTGCATTATATAATCTTTGTAGTACTTTTCTTTTTTTATTTACTAATTTAATACTTTCATCTAGTTTTTCCTTTGTAACCTCTTCCCCAGTTAACTTTTCAACTTCATCTTTATATATTTTCATTTCATCGGTCCAAGCATCTTTATCCTTTTTTCTTTTCATTTGAGGTAAATCCATAACATGCATTGGTACGTGTTCTTCTAATATCTCCCATGCTTTCTTCTTACCATCACATGTTGTTTCACCAACTAATAAATCAGCCGATTGGAAGTATGGACAGGTTCCACTGGTTTTAGCCCCTACCGATGCTTTTATTAACGGACACATATTTCTAGGTAAATATTTTTCTCCATCGGGTATCCAGAAATCCGATCCCCCACATAAACCTATTCCCACGGCTCCTGCCGCCATAGTTATTTCATCGGGAACAAATATACAAAAACTTCCCACGACCTTTTTACCATCATCCTTAAGTTCTGCTAACTCTTTTATTCTAAGACCATGTATCTCTGAAACTACAAAGTTAAAATAGTTCATTGACTCTGGTCTATTTTCTTGGGTTAAATAAATATCTCCATAAAATTCCGGTAATACCTCACATAATTTATCATGTTTTTCTAAATCCATATCTAATGATTCCCATAGTTCTCTATAATCTGCCATTTTAAAACCCTCCCATATATTATTTCTCTATTAAATTATAATATATTGAAGGATGGTTTAATATATATATAGATATAATCTATGGATATCGGACTTGATATTCGATATATCTATATTAAGTTAGGGGATTAGGAATCCTCCAACAACTACTTTATCTTCTTCGACCTTTACACCTGCTTTGCACTATCTTCTTTAATATTTATACTATTCCCTTCTGTGCTCTGTAATTTGCACTTTGTCTTTACGTATAACATAAAAGAAGAGATTGGGCATAGCCCAATCTCCACCTTATTTATTCTTTATTCTCTATTATTTATTCTTTAGTGTTGTAAAATGTATGCCCATTTCTTACCACTTGTAACTTGAAGTGGAAGTCTTACTATGTTTTTAACATATGGTCTTTGAAGTAATCTTGATGCTCTGTATTGATATGGTTGTATAGCCATTTCATCAGTAACTAAGATTTTCTCAGCTGCAACCATTGCATCTATACGCTCTTTATCATCTGTTGTATTTTTAGCCTTTTGGATTAATTTATCATACTCGGCACTATTCCAACGGGTATCATTATTATTGTTTCCAGTTTCGAATAAATCCATAAATGTCATAGGATCATTGTAGTCACCAGTCCAGCCTGATGCACTTAATTCAAAGTCACCTTTATTCATTTGGTCTATTCTAACTTTCCAAGTAGCTTGGTCAACCTTGATATCGATTCCTAAGTTTTCTTTCCACATTTGTTGGTAAACTTGGGAATGCTTAACATAATAGTCCCCTTGACCAGTTAAATACTTAAACTTATGGTTTCTAATATCTTCTTTAGATACTCCTAATTCTTCAGCAGCAGCATCCATTAAAGCTTCTATATCTTCTTTTGTAGCACCTGTAGCCACTGTTTTAAATATTTTTTCTCCAGCTATTTCACGGAATGTCTTTCCATCATATCCTGGTATCCCAGGTGGTACCCATGCATATGCAGTAGGTGCTAAACCTTTAGAAAGGGCCTCTGATATTTTTTGATCATTTACACCCATTCTTAAAGCTTTTCTAAAGCTTGGACTTCCACCAAACTTACTATCAACATTTATAAAACGATAGTAACTTGATCCACCTGCTAATATTTGAATTTCATCTCTATACTTATCAATAAATTGTGATGGAACACCTATATAATCAAGTTGTCCAGTTTCATACATACCTACTTGTGTATTAGACTCCTTAACTATTGAAAATTCTACTTTATCTAATAGAACCGATTCTTTATCCCAATAGTTTTCATTTCTAGATAATATTACTTTTGAACCATGTCTCCATTCTGAAATAGTAAATGGTCCATTATAAGCCATATATTCTGGCTCAGAAGCATACTTGTCCCCATGCTTTTCAACTAAATCTTTTCTTGATGGGAAGAAAGTATAGTGTTGTAACTTACTTAAGAATGCTGGATCTGGCTTATCTAATTCAACCTTTAGTGTATGATCATCTACAGCTGTAACTCCTACCTGTGAAAGATCACTTATTTCGCCCTTGAAATATTCTTCAGCATTTTTAATGTTATATAACATAACAGCATAGTCTGAAGCTAATTTAGGATCGATAGCTCTTTTCCACGCATATTCAAAGTCTTTAGCAGTTGCAGGAACTCCATCTGACCATTTAGCTTCTCTTAGCTTAAAAGTATAAGTTTTACCATCTTCACTTATCTCCCAATCTTTAGCCATACCTGAACCTTTTTTAACCACACCAGTATGGTCAAGTCTTATTAAACCTTCTAAAGTATCATTGATTATAGTACCTGAAGTAGAGTCAGTGTTTAATTGTGGATCTAAACAAGGTGGCTCTTCTCCTAAGTTTACCTTAAGTACTTGCTCTTCCGCTAATTTGTCCTCAGATATACTCTGTGTATCTGTAGTATATTCTTCTGTATTTGTATCCTTCTCTACATCGTTTTCTTTCTCATCATTATCACTTGTTTGATCCTTTGTGTCTTCGCTCTTAGCTGGAGTATCTTTTTCAGTAGTCTCCTCATCTGAGCCACAACCAACAAGTGCAAATGATGTAGCCACTACTAGTACTAGTAAAAGCACTAACCATTTGCTGTTTCTCATTTAAACTCCTCCTTTATACCCTATGTATAAGTATTTGTTGTTAGTTTGTTATCTTCAAAGATTCTATAGCCTATTAAATTAATTCAACTTTTATAAAAATTGAAAATATTTTATATATAAGCTAGTTCTAGTCCAGAAGATAACTTCTGAATAGTATTATATCAGTTAAGAAATATTCGGTCAATTTTGTTACTTTTTTGTATACTTTAAGCTATTTTTGTTAATTATCTGTTATATTTCGGTTAATTTCAGCTAAATTTTATTATTTTTCTTTAATATTCTACATATTTTTTAACTTCTATTCATATCTTTATTTATGGTATGTAATATTTATATAATAAATAATGCTATTTTGTTAGTTAGAATTAAATTTTTATTCATATTTTTCTTTTTTATTGCTAATTTAAGTAAAAAAACATGAAAGAGTAAAAATAAGTAAAAAAAATAAAAGGGAAATCCCTTTTATTTTTTATAAATCTATTTTCTTTTCAACTATATAACTAGATGCCACAAACATTCCCACAAAGACTATTAAATTAAATATGGTGGAAGCTATGTTTATCGTTAAATCACCACCAGCTCCAAGTGTTTCAGTCATAAGTGTTTCCTTCAATATATTCATAGTTACTTCAACAGGTATATAGACCTTTATCTTAAATGTTATATATTCTATAACAATACTAAGTAATATAAACACCACAAATCCCATAAACTTACCTATTTTCTTATTCTTTAAAGCCATCTTTGTTGTGGTTATAGAAAAGTATATTAATATTAGTAATACAATAACATCCACTGCCCCCGATACTATTCCCATAGCTACTAATTTAAAGTTGAAAAAATCTATTAATGATTCAAAGGCACCTTTACTTTTGCCATAAAAATCTGCTATATAATATTGAAATCCTCCAGCCACTACAGATAAGATGGAAAAGTGAATTACCGCTAATATCAATTTACTTCCCACTACTTCAGCCCCACTAACTGGTAATGTAAATGTTAGATATCCACGATCTTCATATACTTCTTTACTAAAGTTCCTTACACTAAATATTAATAATACAAAGTATGCTCCCACGTTGGCTAGTGTAATTACCCCTAAAATAGTTTCTAAATACCAATGATCTATTCTAGTTAAAAGGGCTACATTCACCAAAGATAGTGATATAATTATCATTAGAAATACTTTATATGTTCCCCTCAGTTCATATTTAATTAATTTCCCCATTATCTAAACACCTCCCTATATAGTTCATCTATTGACATATTCTTTTCATTTCTAAGCTCCTCTGCATCTCCTGTGAGTATTATTTCTCCCTCTGATAGAAAAGCCACATCATTAAATATCCTTTCTAAATCCTTAACTAGATGGGTTGTTACTATCATTGAGCTATCTTCATTGTAATTATTAATTATAGCATCTAATATTTGTTCCCTAGCTACAGGGTCTACTCCTGCTATTGGTTCATCTAATATATAAAGTTTCGCCTTTCTTGATAATACTAAGGTTAGATTAAGTTTTTCTGTCATTCCTTTAGATAACTCCCCTACTTTAAGGCTATCTTTCAATTTCATAAACTCCAATAGTTCATATGCCTTTTCAAGGTCAAAGTCATCATAAAAATCATCGAAAAACTTTATGGCATCCTTTATTGTCATCCATTTGTATAGGTAGTTTCTATCGGGTAAATAGGATATAAATGCCCTTGTCTTTTTACTAGGCTCTTCCCCATCTATAAACACTTCACCACTAGTTTTTGTTAAAATTCCTAACACTATTTTTATAAAAGTAGTTTTTCCACTACCATTAGGCCCCAATAATCCCACTACTTTTCCCTTTGGTATTGATAAACTAATATTATTTAATGCTTTTTTCCTTACATATCTTTTAGTTAAATCCTTGATTTCTAAAATGTTATCCATTTATTTCCCCTCCTTTTTTATTCTTTCAGACACAATATCTATAATATCATCGGCATCAAATCCCAAATTTTTCATTCCTTTTATAAAGTCTTCCAATACTTTATTGGCTAAATCTTTCTTTAAGTCTGAAACAATATCTTCATCTTCTGTAACAAATGTTCCTTTTCCTCTTTCTGTAAATGTAAAGCCACTTCTTTCAAGTTCTTGATATGTTCTTTGAACTGTGTTTGGATTGACCTTTAATTTTGATGATAACTCCCTTACTGAAGGCAATTTATCCCCTCCTCTTAATTTACCTTTTGCCATATCCCTTTTGATTATATACATAATTTGTATATATATCGGTGTTTTATTATCAAAATTTACGTCCATGTCACACCTCCTTAACTTGAGGTTTGTTGTATAGTATTAGTGTGTTAATTACATAATACACTAGTATTGTAATATAGTCAAGAATATTTTTAAATTACTTTTTAATATTATTCTTCATGTGTTTAAATAAAAGTGTTATAATTAACTTAATATATAAAAGGGAGTGATAATAATAAACAGAAAAAAATATTATTTCAATTTAGTTCCTCTTATAGTAATAGGAATCGTTTTATTCAAGTTTATATACACAGAAAACTCCTTAGGTTCATTTTTTAACTTGATAACACCTTTTATATGGGCTTTCTTTGTTGCCTATTTATTAAATCCCATATTAGTATATTTAGAAGAACACTTTAAAATAAAGAGAATTTGGTCTATACTAATCGTCTATATAATTTTAGTAGGCTTAATAGTCCTTATAATTACTATTTTTACCCCTAAGGTTGTTCAAAGTTTTAAAAATTTAGTTCAGGATATCCCTGATTACTTTGATGCTACGAAAAAATGGTTATCTTCTGAACCAGATAAACTTCAGTTTTTAAATAGATATGGAGTTATTGATTATATAAGGGAAAATATATATGATATATTAGATGATGTTAAAACTAATATA
The DNA here is from genome assembly GCF_037577855.1 of Dethiothermospora halolimnae. Taxonomy (NCBI): domain Bacteria; kingdom Bacillati; phylum Bacillota; class Tissierellia; order Tissierellales; family Thermohalobacteraceae; genus Dethiothermospora; species Dethiothermospora halolimnae. Next base: position 135,268 of record NZ_JBAKFX010000001.1, read on the forward strand.
ACCACAATGATAAACAGTACCATATCCCAAGTTATTAATTTTACATCGGCACTATTGGACTTTGCCCTAGGTATAATAATCTCCATATATATACTTAAAGATAAGGAATTATTTAAAAAGCAATTTAAAAAGTTAATTTATACCATGATAAATAAAGATAAAGGAACTTATTATATTAATCTGATGAGTGACTTGGATAAGGTTTTTTCTAAATATTTAGTGGGTAAAATAATAGACTCCATTATAATAGGGATATTATGTTTTATAGGTCTACTTATAATAAATGCTCCCTATGCTTTAGTTTTTAGTACTATAGTAGGTATTACTAATATGATTCCATACTTTGGACCGTTCATAGGTATGGTTCCTGCTGTTATTATTACCCTATTTTATAGTCCTATTAAGGCTATCTGGGTGGGATTATTCATATTTGGATTACAACAGTTTGATGGATTATATCTTGGTCCAAAAATCTTAGGAACTCAAGTGGGACTAAAACCTTTTTGGATAATATCTGCCATAATAGTTGGTGGAGGTTTGTTTGGGATTTTAGGAATGCTTTTAGCTGTTCCTGTCGCTGCTATGATTAAAACTATATTAGTAAAATATATAGAAAAAAAAGATAGTATGGTCTAGACCATACTATCTTTTTTTAAGGGTTAATTGTTTATTTGGTATTTTATAGGTTATATAAATAATATAAGCTAATCACTAAATATTAAGGAGAGTGATATTATTAAACCTGTTGACGATAAGGTTAAGTTGGAAAATGATAGTAATAAGTGTTATGCAGGATTGTTTAATTTTGACAGTTTAGAAGGGACTGAAGTGAAAAATAAGAAAAATGAGAAATTAGGTAAAATAGAAGACCTGGTTATCGATTACAAAGAAGGAAAGGTCAGATATGTAATATTATCAGTTGGTGGTTTTCTAGGTATTGGCGATAAATTATATGCTGTTCCATTTGCAGCATTTGAACTAGATGAGGTGGTTGGAGATTGTACCCTTGATATAGAGAGGGCAAAATTGGAAGAAGGTCCTAATTTTGATAGAAATGAATGGCCTAATTTCAGTGACCAAAATTGGGCAAATAATGTTCATAGTTTCTATGGCATGCAAGCACCTATATTTTGGGGTAAAATAGGGATGTAATAATACATCCCTATCTTTTTTATGATAAATTCTATTCTAAGTATTAAAGCTAAGGTCCTTTTACTTATTTAAATTGACAATTATAATTAACTCCAATTTCACCGAGAAATTAACCTTTCACTTGATAAAACTTGTAAATATCAATTTTATATTTCCCTTAACAAATTGGCTGTTTCTATTGCAGAAACACTGGCTTCATACCCCTTATTTCCGGCCTTTGTTCCTGCCCTTTCTATGGCCTGTTCTATTGTATCTGTTGTAAGTACTCCAAATATAATAGGTTTTTCCACCTCTAAAGATACATTTGCTATTCCCTTTGAAACTTCACTTGATACATAGTCAAAATGGGGTGTTGCACCTCTTATCACTGCTCCTAAGCAAATAACTGCATCATATTTATCTTTCTTTGCCATTTTCTTTGCCATAAGGGGTATCTCAAAGGCTCCTGGAGTCCAAAGTATATCTATATCTTCTTCCTCCACTCCATGTCTTTTTAGTCCATCTAGTGCTCCATCTAATAGTTTTGATACTATAAACTCATTAAATCTAGCTGCTACTATTCCAACTTTTAGACCGGTTCCTATTAAATTTCCTTCGTATATATTCATTATTCTACCTCCTTAAAATTAAGCATATGTCCCATTCTTTCTTTTTTAGTTTCTAAATAATATTTATTTCTTTCATTATGGTTCATTTGTATTGGAACCCTTTCTACTATTTCTAGACCATACCCCTTTATTCCCGATATTTTTTTAGGGTTGTTAGTCATAAGCTTTATCTTTTTAGCTCCCAGCTCCGAAAGAATTTGAGCTCCTATTCCATAATCCCTCATATCCTCTGGAAATCCAAGGGCTAAATTTGCATCTACAGTATCCATACCTTTATCTTGAAGGTTATAGGCTTTTATTTTATTTATAAGTCCTATTCCCCTCCCCTCCTGTCTCATATAAAGCAGTATTCCCTTTCCTTCATTTTCTATTTTCTTAAGGGCATTTTGCAGTTGTTCTCCACAGTCACATCTTAAGGACCCTAGAGCATCCCCTGTTAAACATTCTGAATGTACCCTTACCAATACCGGTTCATTTTCATTTATTTCTCCTTTTACTAAAGCCACATGATGTTCTCCATTTAACTTATTTATAAAACCAACCATTTTAAAATTCCCGTGCTTAGTTGGCATATCTGCTTCTGTCTCCCTTTTTACTAATATTTCATTTTTCCTTCTATAGGCTATTAAATCTTCTATGGTTATTATTTTTAAATCATGTTTTTCTACATATTCCATAAGGTCTGGTACCCTAGCCATGGAGCCATCATCATTCATTATTTCACAGATCACCCCAGCCTCATATAATCCCGCCAATCTTGCTAAATCCACAGATGCCTCGGTATGACCTGCCCTTTTTAGTACTCCACCCTTTTTAGCTTTTAAAGGAAATATATGACCTGGCTTTGTAAAGTCACCTCCAGTGGCATCTTTATCTACTAATTTTTTTATGGTTATAGCTCTTTCTCTCGCTGAAATCCCTGTTGTGGTTTCTTTAGCATCAACTGAAACAGTAAATGCTGTTTCTTTAGGATCTGTATTTACTGTAACCATAGGATTTATAGATAAGTCCCTTAATCTGTCTTCTTTCATAGGTACACATATTAAACCTCTACCATATTTAGTCATAAAGTTCACATCAGCTGTTGTGACCTTTTCAGCTGCCATAACTAAATCCCCTTCATTTTCCCTATTTTCATCATCCACAACAACTACCATCTTCCCGGCCTTAATATCTTCTATAGCTTCCTTTATGGTATTAAATTTATACATAAGAACACCCTTTCCTTTCTTTTAGAGAATAGATAATAAAGAATAGATGTGGTTATTTTACTCCCTATGGTCGTAAAATTTCATTGTATAGGTTGTGGGATTATGAATCCCCCAACAACAATAAATCTTTTATGACTGTCCAACCGGACAGGGCATGCCCTGTCCCTACATAATTTAATTTTACGAACGAAGTGAATAAAATCTCCTTATCTATTCTTTATTCTCCATTCTTTATTCTTTATATCTAAATAAACCCTTTACTACTTAAAAACTCCATATCTATATTACTTTTCTTTTTTTCATTATTAAATCCCATTAATTTTTCAATATATTTTCCCACTAAGTCACACTCTATATTTACTTCTTCACCACTTTTTTTACTAAGTAATGTGGTCTCCTCCTTTGTAAGGGGGATTATTGAAACTTTAAACTCCTCGTCATCCACATTTGCCACCGTTAAGCTAGTACCATCTATGGCTACCGATCCCTTTGATACTATATATTTGTTTATATCTTTTTTAACCTTTATTGTAACCCACGTTGCATTATCATCTTCTTTTAAGTCGGTTATAATACCTACACCATCTATATGCCCCGATACAATATGACCTCCAAATCTATCGCCAAGCTTTAATGCCCTTTCAAGATTAACTTTGTCCCTTGTCTTTAGTTTATATAAATTACTTTTATTCATAGTTTCCGGCATTACATCAACGGTAAAGGTATCATCAGTAAAATCTATTACTGTTAAACATACACCATTGGTACTGATACTATCTCCTAATTTAATGTCATCTAAAACCTTAGTTGCCCCTATCTCAATCTGGGCTGACCTTAACCCCTTTTTAATCCCCTTAACTTCACCAATCTCTTCAATTAATCCAGTAAACAACACATCACGCCCTTTATTTATTTAAATTGAGAATTGACAATGGACAATTGATAATTGAAGGTGATTTTATTCACTTCGTTCCTAAAATATTATATTCAAATCGGCTTTAGCCGATTTGTACCTTAACTGTCCAATGTCAACTGTCAATTATCAATTAAATATACCCTTCTATCATAATATCTTCATCAAACCTTGATACACTTATGTCCCTTAATTTAAAACTATCCCTAATATAATCCTTTCCTTCACCTTCAATAGGAGTTTTAGCTTCACTTCCCCCTATAATTTTAGGTGATATAAAGGATATAACTTTATCTACAACTCCTTCATTCAAACAGCTATAATTTAATGTTCCGCCACCTTCTAATAAAATACTATCTATCCCCTGCTGTCCTAATTTTTTTATTAAATACTTAATATCTACTTTATTATCTGTAGCTGGAGTTACTATAACTTCTCCCCCTTTAGCTTCTATTTCTTTTACCTTATTTTTATCCATCTTATCTGTAGTTGCTATTATTGTTTTTGAATTAGACTTAATATTTAAAATATTTGAACTAATTGGAACCCTTCCTTTACTATCTACTATAACTCTTATAGGGTCTTTACCCTCTATTTCATTTAACCTAGTTGTAAGTTTAGGGTTATCTTTTATTATAGTATTTATTCCCACCATTATAACCGATACTTTATGTCTTAATTTATGAACATAGTATCTAGATTTTTCATTACTTATCCATTTTGAATCCCCTATAGTCGTTGCTATCTTACCATCTAATGTCATGGCAGTCTTTAATATAACAAAGGGTTTATTTTTAGTTATATATTTTATAAACACTTCATTTAACCTTCTAGCCTCTTCTTCCAATACTCCAACTATAACTTCAACTCCACTTTCCCTTAATATATTAATTCCTCTACCTGATACCATAGGATTAGGGTCTTTCATGGCCAAAACTACCTTTGATATACCATTTTTAATTATTGTATTTACACAGGGAGGTGTTTTCCCATAATGGCTACAGGGCTCTAGGGTTACATACATAGTTGAATTAGTTATATCTCCATTACTATTTTTTATGGCATCTACTTCGGCATGATCCTCTCCAAAAGCCCTATGATACCCTTGCCCTACTATCTTTCCGTCCTTTACTATTACTGCTCCAACCAACGGATTGGGATTAACGTAACCTACTCCCTTTTTAGCAAGTTCTATTGCAAGTTTCATATATTTCTTATCAATTTTTATCACCCCATTTTTATTAATAATTGACAATTGACAGTTGATAATTAAAGGTATAAATCACTTTTAACTGACAATTGTCATCTGTCAATTATCAATTGAAATAAGTAGCTTCGAATTCATTCGAAGGTTTTCTTTTATTTTAAAAGACACAAATAAAGCCCTGAAGATATTATCTTCAGGGCTTTTAATCCGTTAAAATATAGATGAAATTTTTGACTAATGTCAAAGTTATTTTCACATAATACATCTATAGCTTTTCTTCTCCCATCCAGACTTTACTGTCGGTTTTGGAATTTCACCAAATCAACTGTTTTAAACAGTTCGCGGACTTTAACCGCCGGTCGGGAATTTCACCCTGCCCTGAAGAATATTATTAACTTTTATATTATTTAATATACCACTTAGTTAATTCACTGTCAATAAAATATTTTAAACTTAACTTTATCTTCAGTTATATTAATAACTAGTAGTTTTCTTCAATTTTTGAAGTCACACGATTTATAATTTCTACTATTTTTTCTTCATCTTCTCCTATAATTTCTGAATACCTTTTATGTAGATTATTCCATGCCTTATCTATTTCAACCTGTAGTGACTTCCCTTCATCTGTTAAATATATTAATGAGTTTTTACCTTCTGTTACCCTTTTTATAAATCCTTTATTCTCAAGTTTATCTATAAATCTAGTTATAGTTGAAGGGGTCATATGCAGGGTTTTTCCTATTTCCTTTTGGGTTATCCCCTCTCTTTTATTTACAATACTAATTAAAAATCCATAGGTGGGAGAAAGCCCTGTTATTCTAAACTCTTCATTTGCCATCTTACCTATCAGTCGTGATAGTCTATTAGATGTAAAATATAAACATCCTCTTAATTCTTCATTTATATCTGACACTTTATTTCCATCCTTCATAGTGAACCCTAGATTCATCAAATCTATCTACAAACTTGTTTTCCTGTCCATCAGGATACCCCACTGGAACTACAGCAAAGGATTCTAGGTTATCTGGTATTTCTAATAAACTTCTAATACTATCCATCCTATCTTGTACTGGATATACCCCTAACCAAACAGCTCCTAACCCTAAATGGGTTGCTTCTAAAAGAAGGTTCTGTGTTGCAGCTCCCATATCCTGTTGTATCATACTAGGCACTGGTATTCCTTCTTTCCTAAATAAAATAACAAATGCCACAGGAGCATTTTCTACCATTTTTGAGTAGGGACTTATTTGGGATAACTTTTTAAGTGTTTCTTTATTTTCAACTACAATAAATTCCCACGGTTGTTGATTCACTGCCGATGGAGCCTGCATTGCAGCCCTTAGCATCCTTTCTATCTTTTCTTTTTCAACCTTTTTATCTTTATATTTTCTTATACTTCTTCTATTAAATATTTCTTTCATTTTATAACCTCCATACTAATTTTTATTTAAAAATGAGTTTTTCAATATCTCCTTCTATATCCATAGGGTCAACGGGAGACTCATATCTTTTAATAACATTTCCCTTTTGATCTATTAAGAATTTAGTAAAATTCCATTTTATAGAATTATCAAGAAGCCAATCGGGATGATTTTCTTCTAACATATGATACAATATTTTACCGGAAGGATTTCCTAGGTTAAACCCTTCAAAGGGAGCTTCATTTATTAAAAAACTATATAGAGGATGAATATTCTTTCCCCTTACATCAATTTTAGAGAACAAAGGGAATTTAACCCCATAGTTTAATTTACAAAAGCTTTCAATATCTTCATTATCTCCAGGCTCTTGGTTTTGAAATTGATTACAAGGAAAAGCTAAAATTTCAAATCCATCTTTATTATACCTTTCATATAACCTCTCTAAGTCTTCATATTGGGGAGTAAAACCACATTTACTTGCTGTATTAACTATTAATAAAACCTTTCCTCTATACTCCTCCATAGAAATCTTTTCATTGTCTATTGTTTCTAAAGAAAAATCATATATACCCATAAATATTCCTCCTTCTATTTTATGTTGTTTGTACATACACATGTTAACTTTTAATATTACCTTTGTCAATACAAATTAACAAAGGTAATATTAAACTAAACATATCTTTAAAATTATAAAATTTAAATTCCATAATATTAATAACACATCTGTAAGACTTTATTATAGCCTTTGTAACAATCAATGCAAACCTTTTTTCCATTCTTTACTTTAATCATATTTTCTGAAACACCCTCATTACATTCTTCACAATATACAGTCTCATATATATTTGCTTCACGGGGCAAATAACAATTTGGCTTTTTAAATATGAACAGGTCTTTAACTCTACTATCTAATATATATCCTATTTTTTCTTCTCTACTCATATTTTTTAAAATTGGTTTCAAAACTACCCTTATATTTTCTCCTGTCTTTCTAGAAAAGAAGCTATAGGCCTGTTTTCCTGTGGGTTTATAAATCAAATTACCTTTACCAAAAGTACATCCTGTTAAAAGTTGTATTGCATCAACACCACAGGCATCATTTTCAGTTATACACACTATTTCTTCATCCTTTGAAAATTTCATTTCAAGGCTATCTATAACAGCCATTGCTGCTTTAAAGCCAATTGCAAGTCCTGGACACTCATGACCATGAAAATCTACTACTTTTTCCCATAGCTTTCTATCCATATTAATCACCTTTCTATCTATATTCTATTTTTTAGGTTTTGCCATGTGTATGGCTCTATCTTCTAATCCTAAAACCCCTTCAAAAAAACTTTCCGATAAAGTTGGATGGGCATGGATAGTATGTTCTATATCCTTTACATTTAGTTTATTATATACCGCAAGGGCTCCCTCATGGATTAAACTAGAAGCATGGGGGCCCATTATATGAACACCTATTATGGTATTATCTTCTCCTTTTGATAAAACTTTCACCATCCCTTGAGTTTCACCCATTGCTAAAGCCTTTCCATTGGCACCAATCATAAACTTACTTTTTTTATAATCTATTCCCTTTTCTTTAGCTTTTTCCTCTGTTAATCCAACTTGGGCTATCTCCGGTGAAACAAATATGCATGCTGGAACTATGTCATGATCTATATCCTTTTCTATACCCATTATTTTTTCCACAGCTATGATCCCTTCATGGGATGCAACATGGGCTAACATAACTCCACCGATAACATCCCCTATGGCATAAATATTATCAATATTAGTTCTAAAGTGATCATCAACCTTTATTCCATATTTATCATATTCTACTCCCACATTATCCAGGTTCAATCCTTCAAGAACAGGTTTCCTTCCAACTGCTAATAATACTGAGTCTGCTTTAGTAGTTATCTCTTTACCTTTTTTATCTCCAACAACTATTAGTTCCCCATCTTCTTTTCGTATTTCTTTAGCCCTAGTTTTTAAAGCTAATTTTATTTTATTTCTTTTTAGATAAGAAGCCATCCTTTTAGATATATCCTTATCAACATTTTTTATTATCTCACTTCCTAATATGGTAACTGTAGAGCCTAGTTCATTATATATATTAGCAAATTCAAGACCTATTACTCCTCCACCTACTATTGCCAATCTTTTAGGGATTTCTCTACTGTTTATAAAGTAGTCACTGGTATGAACACCATCTAAATCCACTCCTTTAATAGGAGGTACAGAGGGTTTAGAACCTGTTGCAATAATAATATTTTTAGTTGATATTTCTCTTTCTTCTCCATTATTTAATCTAACTAAAACCCTATTTCTGTCCTTTAGACTTCCAATGCCATCTATTGTTTCAATATCATAGGATGATAGAACTTGTTCTATTCCATTAACAAGTTTACCAACAACATCATCTTTTCTTTTATGAATTTTTTCCATATCTATCTTAAAACCCTCTATGCTTATACCAAATTGGTCTATATTTTTAAGGGTTTTTATTATTTCTGCATTTTTATATAGTGCTTTAGTGGGTATACAACCCCAATTTAAACATGTACCCCCTATTCTATCCGACTCAACTAATGTTACCTTATTCCCCAGTTGAGCTGCTTTTATTGCAGCAACATATCCACCGGGACCTCCGCCGATTATCACTATATCCCTTTCCATTATATCACCTTCCTATTTATTATTAATATATATATAAGTGCTAATTTTAGGGTAATGTTTTAATATATGTTATAGTTGGGGGATTACGAATCCCCCAACAACTAAGCTTAGTTTAATTCCCCAAGAACTAAACTGAATATAACTCTCCAACAATCAGCCTGGGCATGCCAAGTCTCTACATAGTTCATTATCATCCACAGCTAACAATTGTAGTGTAGATTTCATTCCACGGTTTCTTCTATTTGTTCTCCCATTTTAAAACTGGATTTCTAGCAGCTTGAGCTTCATCTACCCGTCTTATTTCTGTAGTTATAGGTGCTTCTTTTAATAAGCTTGGGTTTTCTTTAGCTTCCTTAGCAATTTGTATCATGGTTTCTACAAATCTATCAAGGGTCTCTTTGCTTTCGGTTTCCGTAGGTTCTATCATCATAGCTTCATTTATGATAAGGGGGAAATATATAGTTGGTGGATGATAACCTAGGTCTAATAGTCTTTTAGCTATGTCTAGAGTGGATACTTCTATATTATTTTCTTTTAAACCACCTAATACAAACTCGTGCTTACATATGTCATCTACTGGTAAATGATAGTATTCCTTTAGTTTATTCATTAAATAATTGGCATTTAAAACTGCCGTCTCACTAACTTTTTTAAGGCCTTCTGATCCCATTGTCAATATATATGTCAATGCCCTTACTAAAGTTTGGAAATGTCCGTAAAAGCTCTTTATTTTACCTATTGAACTTGGTTTATCATAATCAAGGGTAAATATATCATTATCTTTCTCTATTATTGGTGTTGGTAAAAATTCTATTAATTCATTTTTAACCCCTATAGGGCCACTTCCTGGACCTCCGCCTCCGTGGGGCGTTGTGAAGGTTTTGTGAAGATTTAGATGAACTATATCAAATCCCATATCTCCCGGTCTTGTTATTCCCATTATGGCATTTGTATTGGCCCCATCATAATAAAGAAGACCTCCTGCTTCATGGACTAATTTTGAAATTTCTATGATATCCTTTTCAAATAACCCTAAAGTATTGGGATTTGTAAGCATAAGCCCTGCCACTTCATCATCTAATACATTCTTTAAACTATCTATATCCACCAGACCCTTAGAATTTGATTTAACTTCTACTACATCAAATCCCACAGCTTTAGCACTGGCTGGATTGGTTCCATGGGCTGAATCCGGTACTATTATCTTTTTCCTTTCACTATTGCCATTTTTATCGTGGTAAGCCTTTATAATCATAAGTCCTGCCAATTCTCCATGGGCACCTGCCGCAGGTTGTAAACTCATTTTATCCATACCTGTTATCTCTGATAGCTTTTCATTTAGGTCATACATAAGCTCTAATGCACCCTGTACCGTCTCTTCCGGTTGATATGGATGTATATCTATAAATCCTTCTAGCCTTGCCATATCTTCATTTATCTTAGGATTATATTTCATTGTACACGAACCAAGGGGATAAAATCCTGTGTCCACACCATAGTTTTTATTTGATAAAAGGGTAAAATGTCTCATTAGCTCTGACTCACTAACCTCTGGTAAGTTTGCTTCTTCTTTTCTTATGTGACTCTTTGGTATTATATCTTCAATATCTAAATCTATTTCATTTTCAGGTAATGAGTATCCCACTCTACCCGGTTTTGATATCTCAAATACTAGCTTATTATACTTTTTCATTTTATCCCCTCCAATACTTCAGATAATTTATCAATTTCTTCTTTAGTCCTCTTTTCTGTAACGCAATATAAAGTGGAATTACTATATTGGGGATAATCTTTACCTAGCTTATATCCTCCTAAAATATTATTCTCTAATAGTTCACTATTTAACTTATCACTTGGTACATCACTTGTTATAGGGAATTCTTTGAAAAAGGGTTTGTTAAATAGTGGTTTATATTTTCCTGATTCAGTTATTTTATCAAAGGCATAATGGGCATTTTTAGCTGAATTTACTGCCACTTCTCTTATTCCCTTTTTCCCTAAAGCAGTTAAATATACCGTAGCTGCTAAGGCATTTAATGCCTGATTAGAGCATATATTAGACGTAGCCTTTTCTCTTCTTATATGTTGTTCCCTTGCCTGTAAAGTAAGAACAAAGGCCCTATTACCGTCTTTATCCTTTGTTTCCCCTACAATCCTGCCTGGAAGCTTTCTCATAAGCTTTTTAGTTGTTGCCATAAAGCCAAGATATGGTCCTCCAAAGTTTAGGTTGTTTCCTAGGGATTGGCCTTCCCCAACAACAATATCTGCTCCGTACTCTCCTGGAGACTTTAATATACCTAATGATATAGGATCAACACTTACCATAAACTTAGCTTTCTTAGCGCTATGGGTTATCTTTTCTATTTCCTCTACATCTTCTAACAACCCAAAAAAGTTTGGATGCTGTACTATTACTGCTGCAGTATTATCACTAACACTTTCTTTTAGTTTATCTATATCCGTGGTTCCATTATCGTCATCAACCTCTATAACATCTAAGTCTTGAGCCTTTGCATATGTCTTTAAAACCTTTCTATATTCTGGGTGAACAGTTTTTGAAATAACTATTTCATTTTTTCTTGTACTTAAAACTGCAGTTATGGCCCCTTCAGCTATGGCAGTTGCTCCATCATAAACTGAAGCATTAGCTACATCCATCCCTGTTAAGTTACATATTAAGCTTTGAAACTCAAATATGGTCTGAAGGGTTCCTTGACTTATTTCAGCTTGATATGGAGTATATGCTGTATAAAATTCAGATCTTGATATAACATGATCTACAACAGAGGGTATATAATGATCATAAGCACCTGCCCCTAAAAAGCACGTCAAGTCATTTATTGTTTTATTCTTGGAACTAAGATTTCCCATATGTTTTCTTATCTCTAATTCAGATAATGAATTTCCTATATTAAGATCTCCTTTAAATTTAACGTCTTCAGGAATATCATCAAATAATCTATCTACACTTTCACATCCAATTTCCTTTAGCATTTCCTCTTTATCTTTTTTAGTTGTAGGTATATATTTATGCATATTTATCTCTCCTTTTCACAGAAATCTTCATATTCCTCTGGGGACATCAAATCATCTAACTGGGATTTATCTGAAATCTTGATTAACATAAACCAGTTTCCATAGGGATCAGCATTTATTGCTTCTGGACTATCTAAAACATCTTGATTTACTTCTAATACAGTCCCTCCTATTGGCATAAAAGAATCCGATGCTGCCTTTACTGATTCAATAACTCCATATTCCTCTTCTCTATCAAACTCATCATCTTCCTCTGGTAAATCTACAAAAACAATATCTCCCAGTGAGTTTTGGGCAAAATCTGTTATTCCTATATATGCATTGTCTCCTTCTACTTTTATCCATTCATGATCCTTTGTATATAATAATCCCTTTAAAATTTTCATTTTTTAATTCCTCCTATTTTTTATAATTTTTACTTAAGAACCTTTTACTTATAATTTCAGCTTTAACAGCCTTTTTTCTTATTTTTATATCTATATCTGTTCCTATTTTTGAATAATTACTATCTACCATAGCTAACCCTATATTTTTCTTTAATGTAGGTGAGAAATATCCTGTTGTAACAAAACCTATCTTTTTATCATCATATAAAACATCATATTGTTCCCTAGGTATTCCCCTTCCCTTCATTTCAAAACCTACAAGTTTCCTTTTAAGTCCTTCTTGTTTCTCTTTAACTAAAGCTTCTTTTCCAATAAAGTCATCTTTATCTAACTTAACAAAAAATCCTAACCCTGCTTCTAATGGTGTTATATTCTTTGATATCTCATGACCATATAAGGGTAATGTAGCTTCAAATCTAAGGGTATCTCTAGCTCCAAGGCCTATAGGTTTTATACTATATTCCTCTCCTGCCTTTAATATTTCATTCCATATACCCACTAGATTATCTGGGTCTGTATATATTTCAAATCCATCTTCTCCTGTATATCCTGTTCTTGATACTAAACATTTTTTATTATTTATTAGTACTTCCCTATTAAAACGGAAAAACTTTATTGTTGATAAGTCTGTATCACTTATTTTTTCAAGTATCTCTTCTGCTTTAGGTCCCTGTAGTGCCAATTGCCCCATGCTATCAGAAATATTTGATATCTCTATATCATAATCTTTTTTATTTTCTAGAATCCATTTAAAATCTTTATCTATATTTGCTGCATTTACAACCAATAGAAAGTGTTTCTGTGATATCTTATAGGCTAATAAATCGTCTACTATTCCCCCATCTTCATAACACATAAGACTGTATGCTACCTGATTATCATCTAAATCCTTAACATTATTAGTTATAATACGGTTCACAAACTCCAATGCATCATTGCCCTTTATCTCTATTTCTCCCATATGGGAAACATCAAAGAGCCCCGCACTATCCCTAACTGTATTATGTTCTACAACAAGTCCCTCATACTGGATAGGTAACTCCCATCCAGCAAAGTCTATAATTTTACCCTTTAAGTTTACATGTTCATTATATAAAGACGTTCTCATAATATCACTCCTTCAAGCATAATATTGGTTTTTTACGTATAAAAAAGAGGAATAAGACAATATACCCCAATTAGAGTATACTGTCCTATTCCTCTGTAATTTACCTGAGAGATTCTAAACACTTTAATAAAGTGTATTGCTCCTACGGTGTTCTCTAGAACTTTCCAGAGGGCCATCAAATAACGATTCTTTTGCCTGAAAGTTTCTATATGCTATACATATATTGCTCCTTCGGCTCCCTGTTGGGCATCTCTCGTTATTATCATCTGGTTATTATTAATTTATAACTATATTATATTAAAATTTTCAAAAAATTCAATACATTATAAGTAACTGTTATATATATCATTATTTATTATTATAGATTTATAACAAAGGTTATATGAAATAATCATGTTAACCTTTTCCTTTAGTTATCCACGTTATCCACATAATCCACAATCTACAGTGGATAACTTTATGTAAACTCAACACCACTGTTATCAACTGTATTGTAGCAATTTCAAATTTACATAATATTAGTTTTCCACATTTTTAAAACTTATCCACAATAAATTATTAACAACTATCCCTTCAATCTCTAGTTATAATATCTTACTATAGCTATATATATTCCCCTTGCTATTTTTTGCTGATACTCATCACTTTTTAGTAGTCTAAGCTCATCGGGATTAGATAAAAATCCACATTCTACTAATATAGCCGTAGCTTTTACTTCCCGTAGTAAATATACACTATTTGTAGATTGGCACATTCTTTTATTATTATTATCTAATATTTTTTTTAATTCTTCTTGTATTATTTTAGCAAGTGCTTTTCCCTCTTCACTCCCCTTCTGATAAAAGGTTTGGGCTCCATAGTATTTACTCTGACCAAAACTATTTAAGTGTATAGTTATAAACAAGTCGGGGTTTATATCGTTTGTCATTATCCTCCTATTTCTCAAATCTTCATTCTTCTTTTGATTATAACTCTTTGATTTTTCTGTATATAACCCTTCATCCTTATCTCTAGTCATGATTACTTTACATCCTGCCTGTTCTAATAGTTTTTTTAACCTTAATGAAATACTAAGATTAATATCTTCCTCTTCCGTTCCATCCTTAGCTAAAGCCCCTGGATCCACACCTCCATGTCCTGGGTCTATTACTATCACTTTATCAGTTATTGATAAATTAAAAGTAGGTTGGACCTTATTATATCCTAAAAAGAATATTATCAATCCTATTATTACTAATAGGAAAATTAAAACATGAGCCTTTTTTATGAATATTACCCTCATAACACTCCCCCTATGTTTATTCATATATTAATACTATTAGTTGGAATGTTGTCCATATTACAAAAAAAGAACAAAGTCACCTTTAGTGCTTCTTTATTCTGTACAGAGTACAGAGGACAAAGTGCAGGGAATTGGTGAAAACATAAACATATATAGGGCTTCTTCTAGAAGAACTATTATACCAAAGACTGTATTTTCAATGAGCTGTGGGATTACGAATCCCCCAGCAACTAAAAAATTCCGTTGGTGCTTCTTTATTCCGTACAGAATGTAAGGTGCAGGGAGTTGGTGAGACCATAACAAAAAAAACGCCGGTATATACCGGCGTTTTTGATAAAATATAACTATCTTTTTGAGAATTGTGGAGCACGTCTTGCTTTCTTTAGACCATACTTCTTTCTTTCCTTCATTCTTGGGTCTCTAGTTAAGAAACCAGCTTTTTTAAGTACAGGTCTTAACTCACCGTCAGCTTTTAATAATGCTCTTGATATTCCATGTCTTATAGCTCCTGCTTGACCTGTAAATCCACCACCATTAACATTTACTATTACATCATATTTGTCTAATGTATCAGTAATATTTAGCGGTTCCTTTACAGTTGCCTTTAACGTATCAAAGTTAAAGTAAACATCTAAATCTCTTTTATTTACAGTGATGTTTCCGTTACCTGGAACTAGTCTTACCCTAGCTACAGATTTCTTTCTTCTTCCTGTTCCATAATATTGTATCTTAGCCACTTCCAGTCCTCCCTTCCTGAACTATTATATTTCGTAAACTTCAGGCTTTTGAGCTTCATGATTATGCTCAGATCCTCTGTATACTTTTAATTTTTTAATCATTTTTCTTCCTAAACTATTCTTAGGAAGCATTCCCTTAACTGCTAATTCAAATACCTTTTCAGGTTTTTCAGCTAGCATTCTCTTGTAAGGTATTTCTCTTAAACCACCTGCATATCCAGTATGATATTTATAAGTTTTTTGATTTGCTTTCTTACCTGATACAACAACTTTTTCAGCATTTAAAATTATTACAAAGTCTCCTGTATCAACATGAGGAGTATAAGTTGGCTTATGCTTCCCTCTTAATATCTTGGCAACTTCACTTGCAAGTCTACCTAATGTCTTTCCTTCTGCGTCTATTACATACCATTTTCTTTCAATTTCTCTTGGTTTGGCTATAAAGCTTTTCAATCCATTTCCCTCCTTATTCCAATTGGAAAAATTTATCTATATGTTAAAAACCCGGGGCTAGTGGATTTTTAATAGCATAACACATGTTTCTATTTTAATACAATGTGCCAAGTGTGTCAAGGAATTAATTATTAATTTAATATAATACCTTTTTAAGATACAGACCTTGGGGTTTTGCAGTGGGTCCAGCATTATTTCGGTTCTTAGATTTTATAATGTGGAGGATTTCTTTACCTTCTATTTTACCCTTTCCCACGTCCAATAATGTTCCAACTATTATTCTTACCATATTATATAAAAATCCATTTCCTTTAAAGGTTATATCTATAATATTGTCCCTTTTTTCAAAATTTATATCATATATTTCCCTAAATGTATCCTTCACTTTACTTCCAGAGGCCATAAAAGCTATAAAGTCATGTTCTCCTAAAAAGTACTCAGATGCCTTCTTCATTTTATCATAATTAATATCATATGGCACATGATAAGAATAATTTCTAAATATTGGACTTCTTATTTTATTATTATATATCCTATATTTATATATCTTACCCTTTGCACTATATCTAGCATGGAAATTTTTGTCCATATCCTGTGAATCTATAATAGCTATATCATCGGGTAACATACTGTTTAATGCAAACTTTATTTTATCCGCTGGTATATTGGAGTTAGTATAAAAGCTTGCCGTCTGCCCTAAGCCATGGACTCCCCTATCTGTTCTACCAGCACCATGTATTTTAATTTTTTCCTTAGTAATCTTTATGATAGCATCTTGAACCTTCTGTTGCACCGTTACAACATTAGGTTGTATTTGCCAACCATAATAGTTTGTACCATCATATTGTATTGTAAGTTTTATATTTCTCATAACATTACACCCTATATATTATTATTCCAATTAGCAAGATTAAAGCTACCCCTAGGGAAATATAATCCCTTTTCTCTAGCTTCAATTGCTTCATTCTAGTTCTATTTTCTCCTCCCCTATAGCATCTTGCCTCCATAGCCATGGCAAGTTCGTCAGCCCGTCTAAAGGCACTTACAAATAGGGGTACTAAAAGGGGTACTAAACTCTTAGCTCTATTTAAAATATTACCACTTTCAAAATCAGCTCCCCTTGCCATTTGAGCCTTCATTATTTTATCTGTTTCTTCTAATAGTGTAGGTATAAACCTTAAAGCTATTGTCATCATCATTGCCAATTCATGAGCCGGTACTCCTATCCGCTTAAATGGATTTAATAAGTGTTCTATGCCATCAGTTAATGAAATAGGGGATGTAGTAAGGGTCAATAATGAAGTGCCTGTTATTAGAAATACCAGTCTTAATGCCATAAAAACTGCTTTATATAATCCTTCTTCTGTAATATCCACTGGACCTATTTCTAATAATGTTTTTCCATCTGTAACAAACAGGTTTATAACAAAGGTTATAAGTATAATAATCATTATTGGTTTTAGACCTTTAAAAATATATTTTATAGGTATCTTTGATAACAAAATAGTGGTAACCATAAAGGTAACTATAAAAAGATATGGTAGAAAATCATTTATAAAAAATAGTGATATTATAAATATAAAAGTTACTATTATTTTCATCCTAGGATCTAATTTATGAACCACTGTGTCTCCTGGAAAATATTGTCCTATGGTTATATCTTTAATCATGTCTATTTCCCCTTAAATATTTTAGTATTTCTTCCTTAGCCTCATCCACAGTTATTATATCATCTTTTATATCACTAAACTTATTTTTCAAAGCCCTCATAAAATAAGTAATCTGGGGAACTGCTAAACCCACTTCTTCAAGTTTATATATTCTTTTAAATATTTCCCTTGGGCTACCATCCATTTTAATCTTACCATTATGCATAACTATCAATCTATTAACTAATTTAGCAACATCCTCCATGCTATGGGAAACTAATATTATAGTAATATCATTATTTTTATATAAACTTTCAATCTGACCAAGTATCTCATCTCTACCTTTGGGATCTAACCCTGCTGCAGGTTCATCTAATATTAGTATATCTGGCTTCATGGCTAAAACACCTGCAATGGCAACCCTTCTTCTTTGACCTCCGCTTAATTCAAATGGGGATCGATCCTTTAGGTTATAATCAAGTCCCACCAGTTCCATAGATTCCTTTATTCTCTTTTCTATGTCATTCTTATTAAGACCTAAATTCTTAGGTCCAAATCCAATGTCTTTATAGACCGTTTCTTCAAATAACTGATGCTCTGGATATTGAAATACTAACCCTACTTTTTCTCTTATCTTCTTTAATTTTACCTTTTTTTCTGTTATATCAAAATCATTTATAATTATACTTCCTGATGTAGGTTTTAATAAACCATTTAAATGTTGTATCAATGTTGATTTTCCTGATCCTGTATGGCCTATAAGCCCTATAAATTCGCCATTATCTATATTTAAATTTATATCATCTAATGCCTTCACTTCAAAGGGATTACCAGGATTATATATATAGGTTAAATTATTAATTTTAATGGTCATAATTTCATCACCAATTCCTCCACCGTTAAAACATCTACAGGAACATCTATACCTTCTTTCCTTAATTTATAAGCCAGTTCTGTCACTTGGGGTACATCAAGACCTAGTTTTTTTACTTCATCCACATGACTAAACACCTCTTTAGGAGTTCCCTGTAAAATTATTTTTCCCTGTGACATTACAACTATCCTATCGGCATTAACTGCTTCGTCCATATAATGGGTTATATGAACAATGGTCTTATTTTCTTCTCTATTTAACTTACTTATAGTATTCATTACTTCCTTTCTTCCCGATGGATCTAACATAGCTGTAGGTTCATCTAGTATAATACACTGTGGATTCATAGCCAATACCCCGGCTATGGCAATTCGCTGCTTTTGTCCCCCAGACAATAAATGGGGTGCATGGGTTCTATATTTATACATGCCTACAATTTTTAATGCCTCATCTACCCTTCTTCTGATTTCTTTAGACTCTATTCCTTGATTTTCTGGGCCAAATGCAACATCTTCTTCAACTATCGTTGCAACTATTTGATTATCTGGATTTTGAAATACCATACCTGCAGTTTGTCTTATGTTCCATATAAGTTCTTCTTCCCTCGTATTCATACCATTTACAAAAACATTCCCATCACTGGGTACTAACAAGCCATTTATTAATTTTGCCAACGTAGATTTTCCTGATCCATTGTGCCCAAGTATTACAACAAATTCTCCTTTTTGAATTTGTAAATTAACATCGTTTACCGCTAAAACATCTTTATCCTCGTTACCTACATATTTATAGCTTAAATTATCTATATTTATCATAGTATCCATTTATACCCCTCATTCTCGTTATTAGATATAATCTTTGTAACTCCTGCTTTATTTTAGCATATAAACATACTTAAATCAAAACATTTTAAAGATAATTGGTTAGGGGATTACGAATCCCCCAACAACTACAATAAAAAATAATAAAAAACTAGGGATTAAATTGCAAGCGCAATCTAATCCCTAACTTTTTATACTAATTCTAGTATAGCCATTTCTGAACCATCGCCTCTGCGAGGTCCAAGTTTTAATATCCTTGTATAGCCACCATTTCTCTCTTCATACTTTGGTGCTATTTCATCAAATAAATTCTTTACAACAGTTTCATCATATACATATGATAACACCTGACGTCTTGCATGTAAGTCGCCTCTTTTAGCTAATGTAATCATCTTTTCAGCGATTCTTCTTGTCTCTTTAGCTCTAGTGACTGTAGTTTCTATCTTACCATTCTTTAAAAAACTAGTTACTAAGTTTCTTAACATAGCCTTTCTTTGGTCAGTAGGGCGTCCAAGTTTTCTACGCTTAGCCATCTTTATCCCTCCTTTTTATACAGGGTTAATCATCTATTTTAGTGTTACTCTTCACTTTTTCTTAGTCCTAACCCTAATTCAGCAAGCTTTTTCTCTACCTCTTGAAGAGATTTCTTTCCTAGATTTCTTACCTTCATCATATCTTCTTCAGATTTTTGAGCTAACTCATCTACTGTGTTAATACCTGCTCTTTTTAGACAGTTGTATGATCTTACAGATAAGTCTAGTTCCTCTATAGTCATCTCTAATACTTTTTCTTTCTGATCTTCTTCTTTTTCTACCATGATTTCAACATCACTTACATGATTAGTCAAATCAATAAATAACTCTAAGTGATCATTTAATATTTTTGCACCTAATGATACTGCCTCTTCTGGGGTTATAGTACCATCTGTCCATAATTCTATGGTAAGCTTATCATAATCACTCCTCTGTCCAACCCTTGTGTTTTCAACCTTAAAGTTAACTTTTTTTACTGGAGTAAATATGGAGTCAACTGGTATAGTTCCAATAGGTTGAGACTCATCTTTATTGTTTTCAGCACCTACATACCCTCTACCTTTTTTCATTTCAAGTTCCATATATAACTTACCATCATCTTCTAATGTTGCTATGTGTAAATCCTCATTAATAATTTCCACATCTGCACCTGTTATAATGTCACCTGCTGTTACTTTTCCTTGACCCTCTGCTTCTATCCTAAGGGTCACCGGTTCCTCAGTATGCATAATGGCAGCTATCTCTTTTATATTCAGAATAATTTCTGAAACATCTTCTAAAACTCCAGGAACAGTAGAAAATTCATGTAGTACCCCTTGAATTTTTATTGATGAAACTGCTGCACCTGGAAGTGAAGAAAGTAATATCCTTCTTAAAGAATTACCTAAAGTTGTAGCATAACCTCTCTCTAAAGGTTGCAAAACAATTTTACCATAGGTATTGTCATCATTGGTCTCAATCATTTCTATACTTGGTTTTTCAAATTCAATCATTTAACATAAACCCTCCTCATAAACTTTATTATTATATCTTGAGGGTACTGATTCTAATCTATATTACTACTTAGAATATCTCTCAACGATTAAGTGTTCTTCGATTGGTAACTCTATATCTTCTCTAGATGGTTCACTCACAACTTTACCTTGTAAGTTCTCAACATCCACTTGTAACCATGGCTTTACATTACCTTGATGGTTCTCAACAAGCTCTTTGAATTTTTCTGAAGACTTGCTCTTTTGCTTAACCTCGATTACATCTCCTACTGACATTAAGTGTGAAGCTACATCTGATTTTCTACCATTAACAGTGAAATGTCCGTGATTTACTAATTGTCTTGCTTCTGCTCTTGATGAAGCAAATCCTAATCTATAAGCAACATTATCAAGTCTTAACTCTAACGTTTTTAATAGATTCTCACCAGTAATTCCTTCCATTTTATCTGCCATGTGATAATATTTAAGCATTTGCTTTTCAGAAACACCATAATATCTACGTACCTTTTGTTTCTCCCTTAATTGTACTCCGTAGTTTGATAATTTTACTCTTCTACCTTTTCCATGTTGCCCTGGGGCATAATTTCTTTTTGAAACTGGACATTTATCTGTATAACATTTATCGCCCTTTAAGTATAACTTTTGACCCTCTCTACGACAAAGTCTACAAACTGGTCCTGTATATCTAGCCATCCTGTGCACCTCCTATATCTATATTTACTATACTCTTCTACGTTTTGGTGGTCTACATCCATTATGTGGAATTGGTGTAACATCTTTTATTAAACTTACTTCTAATCCCGCTGCTTGTAATGATCTAATAGCGGCTTCTCTTCCTGAACCTGGACCCTTTACATAAACTTCAACAGTTTTTAGACCGTGTTCCATAGCTTTATTTGCAGCTTCCTCTGCAGCCGTTTGAGCAGCAAATGGAGTAGATTTCTTTGAACCTCTAAATCCAAGCTGTCCTGCACTTGCCCATGATATTACATTTCCCTGTGTGTCAGTTAATGTAATTATGGTATTATTGAAAGTAGATCTTATATGAGCTTGACCTCTTTCAATATTCTTACGCTCTTTTCTTCTAACACGAGTTTTTCTTCCTTTTTTAGCCACTTATAGTCCCTCCTTTACTATTTCTTTCTCTTCTTACTTGCTAACTTCTTAGGACCTTTTCTAGTTCTTGCATTGTTCTTAGTTGACTGTCCCCTTACTGGAAGTCCTCTTCTATGTCTTAATCCTCTATAAGAACCTATCTCTCTTAATCTCTTAATATTTAAAGCAACTTCTCTTCTTAAGTCACCCTCTACCACATATCCATCTATTAATTTTCTTAGTTCACTTATTTCTGATTCTGTTAAGTCTTTTACTCTTGTATCAGGATTAATACCTGCTTCAGTTAGTATTTCATTTGACCTTGATCTACCAACACCAAATATATAAGTTAAACCAATCTCAACTCTTTTATCTCTTGGTAAGTCAATACCTGCGATTCTGGCCATTTGGATTTACACCTCCTAATTCTAAATGCTTCTAACTTAATAATTTCATCTAACATTTTTACTAGTCATAATCTATTTAAAGCAGCCGCGATTTTTCTAGTACCAACATTATAATATTATACTAAAAAACATGGGAAAAAACTAGAGCAACTTAGTTTCTCTAGTTAGCCTTGCTTTTGTTTATGTTTAGGGTTTTCACAGATAACCATTACTTTCCCTTTTCTTCTTATTATTTTACATTTTTCACATATCTTTTTCACTGATGGTCTTACTTTCATTGTAATCCCTCCTTGCTACTTATTACGCCATGTTATTCTACCACGACTTAAATCATAAGGAGATAGTTCAATAGTTACTTTATCTCCAGGTAATATTCTAATAAAGTTCATCCTCAACTTACCTGATATATGTGCCAAAACTTCATGGCCATTTTCTAGTTCAACCTTGAACATGGCATTAGGTAGAGCTTCTAATACGGTACCTTCTACCTCAATAACATCTTTTTTTGACATTAGGCAATCAAACCTCCTGTACAATACAAATTATATCTCCTCGTTAAAAGGAAGTAACAACTTTCTTACATAAGCATTGTTTATCTTTTCGTTACTTAAAATTTTATTTCTAAATTCTTCAATAACGGTTTTATATATCATAAGGTGCTTAGCCTTCTTCTTTTTAGGTTTATCTAGTCTTCTTAAATCACCATCTACTATTGTAACATACTTTTCATCGATTATAGCATTCACTAAGAAAACTTTTCCCTTATCTCTACCAGACTTAGATTTAACCACCTGGCCTATCCGTATATCGGATGTGGTTTCCATTTACTTCACCTCTTTAATTAGGTTATAGGACAGTTAAAAGTTCCGGCTCATCTTTAGTTATTACTATGGTATTCTCATAGTGAGATGATAATTTACTATCATAGGTTACCACGGTCCAATTATCACTTAAAGTTTTAACATGATAAGTTCCTTCATTTACCATAGGCTCAATGGCCAATACCATTCCTGCTTTAAGCCTAGGACCTTTCCCCGATGGACCAAAGTTAGGTATCTGTGGATCTTCGTGCATCTTTTGGCCAATACCATGGCCAACATAGTCCCTAACCACTGAAAATCCATTGCTTTCAACATGCTTTTGTATAGCATGGGATATATCTGTAAGTCTATAACCCTCTTTAGCAAACTTTAACCCTTCAAAAAAGGATTCTTCTGTTATCTTTATAAGTTTCTTAGCACTATCAGATATATTACCCACAGAATAGGTTCTGGCACCATCACCATAGTATCCATCTATAATGGTTCCTATATCTATACTTATAATATCGCCATCTTTTAATTTTTTTAACCCTGGAATTCCATGAACTACTTCTTCATTTATTGAAGCACAAATGCTTCCTGGAAAACCACCATATCCTTTAAAGGCTGGTATAGAATTATTTTCTCTTATAAACTCTTCTGCAGCTTCATCAAGTTCTTTAGTTGTAATTCCTGGCTTAATTAACTTCTCAAGAAAGGCATGGGTCTCGGCCACAAGCCTACCAGCCTTTCTCATTTTTTCAACTTCTCTTTTAGTCTTGAATATAATCATTAACTATCGCTCCCTAATATATTCACTATATCTTCAAACACTTTGTCAATATCCTGCTCTCCATTAATATCAACAAGTAAATTTTTATCATTATAGTATTCTATAAGGGGCTTCGTTTGTTTTAGATATACTTCTATTCTTTTTGAAACAGTTTCCTCTGTATCATCATCTCTTTGGTAAAGCTCTCCTCCACATTCATCGCAAACATTTTCAGTTTTAGGAGGATTGTATTTTATGTGATATGTTGCACCACAATTTTTACAGATTCTTCTTCCCACTGCTCTTTCAATAAGAATATCTTTATCCACTTCTATATTTAGTACATAATCTAGGCTATAGTCCAGAGCCTTAAGTTCACCATCTAAAGCATCTGCCTGGGCTACAGTTCTAGGAAATCCATCTAGTAAAAATCCCTTTTTACAGTCATCTTCAGTTAGTCTATCCTTTACTATAGCAACCACAACTTCATCCGGTACAAGTAATCCCTTATCCATGTATTCTTTAGCTTTCTTCCCTAAGTCTGTTCCCTCTTTTATGTTTTTTCTAAATATATCCCCTGTGGATATATGGGGTACATTATATTTTTCTATTATTCCTGAAGCCTGTGTACCTTTACCTGCCCCAGGAGGTCCTAATAAGATCAATCTCAAACTAATCATCTCCTTATGGAGTTTAAACTAATTTATTTTAAGAAACCTTTATAGTGTCTCATAAGCATCTGTGATTCTATTTGTTTTACAGTTTCAAGAGCAACACCTACAACGATTAGTAAAGCAGTTCCACCAAATCTAATATTTAGATCAGTTAAAGATCCTACAAGTACTGGTAGTGTAGCAATTATAGCTAGCGCTAATGCACCAACAATGGTTAATCTTGAAACAATTCTGCTTAAAAACTCAGATGTTGGCTTTCCTGGTCTTATTCCAGGAATGAATCCACCATGTTGTTTTAAATTTTTAGCATATTCCACTGGATTAAACTGAACTGCAGTATAGAAATAAGTGAACAGAATAATTAAAATAACATTTAATATTGAATATATCCATATTCCTACTTTTCCGTTTACAGTTAAATATTCTCTTACGAAATTTGCAAATCCACCTTCAAAGAATAGTGATAATGTTTGTGGGAATGCCAGTATTGATGTTGAGAAAATTACTGGTATAACTCCAGCCATTAGCACTTTCAATGGAATATGTGTACTTTGTCCCCCGTACATCTTTCTCCCTACAACTCTCTTTGCATACTGAACTGGTATTCTTCTCTGACCCTGTTGTATTGCTACTACACCAGCTATTATTAATATCGCTACTATACCGAAAAGTAATACTTCTATTATATTCACTTGCCCAGCAGTTAATAGCTGATAAATTTCATATAGTGCACCAGGTAATCTAGATATTATACCTATAAAGATAATAAGGGAGATACCATTACCTATTCCCTTTTCGGTAATCTGTTCACCTAGCCACATCAAGAATGCAGTTCCCGCTGTTAGTGTTAATACAACAACAGCTGCTGTTCCAAAACTCTTATCTATTAAAGCTCTGTTAAAGAATCCTATACTGAATCCAATCGCTTGAACCAAAGCTAAAACAACAGTACCATATCTAGTATATTGAGCTATTTTTTTTCTTCCTTCTTCCCCTTCCTTAGATAATGCTTCTAATGAAGGAATAGCTATAGTTAATAATTGAATAATGATGGATGCTGTAATATATGGATAAATGTTAAGAGCAAATATTGAAAATTGTCTCATAGATCCACCAGACATTAAATCAAGAAATCCTAACACTCCACCTTCTCCACCAGAGAATATCTGTTCAATTACTTCCCTATCCATACCTGGTACTGGGACATGAGAACCCAGTCTATAAATTAATAACATTAATAATGTAAAAAACATTTTTTTCCTTAAGTCAGGAATTTTCCAAGCATCTCTTAGAGTTGATAACAATTTAAATCACCTCTACCTTTCCCCCTACGGCTTCAATCTTTTCAGCAGCAGATTTGCTGAATTTATTAGCCTTTACAATAAGTTTTTTATTTAGTTCCCCTTTTGCTAACACCTTAACACCGTCTTTAGTGTTTTTAATTACACCGCTCTCTATTAAAAGTTCTGGTGTAACTTCTGTGTTTTCATCAAATTTATTTAACTGCTCTAAGTTCACTATTACGAATTCCTTAGCGAACCTTTTATTATTAAATCCTCTTTTAGGTAATCTTCTATATAGAGGCATTTGACCACCTTCAAATCCTGGTCTTACTCCACCGCCTGAACGAGAGTTTTGACCATTTTCTCCTCTACCTGAAGTTTTACCTTGTCCTGTTGCAGTACCTCTACCAAGTCTTTTACGTTTTTGGTTTCTACTTTCTCCACCTTTATTTGGTCCTAATTCATGAAGTTTCATAATTGCACCTCCTCTTCACTGTGATAAGATCTATTTTACTATTTCAACCATATGACTTACTTTTTCTATCATACCTCTAATTTGAGGAGTATCTTCTTTCTCAACTATTTGGCCTATTTTTCTAAGTCCTAGCGCCTCTATAGTTCTTATTTGCTTTTCCTTTTTTCCTATCTTGCTTCTTTTTAATTGTATTTTAATTTTAGCCAAGGTAATTCCCCCCTAACCTAGTAACTCTTCTACAGATTTTCCTCTTAACTTCGCTACCTTCTCCGCTCTTTTTAACTGATTTAATGCTTGTATTGTAGCATTAACCATATTTCTAGGGTTATTTGAACCTAATGATTTACCCCTTAGGTCTCTAATACCAGCTAATTCGATTACGGCACGTACAGGACCTCCTGCGATAACCCCTGTACCTTCAGAAGCAGGCTTTAACATAACTCTACCTGCACCAAATTCTCCAATAGTTTCGTGAGGAATTGTTGTTCCAACCATTGGAACTTCAATAAGATGTTTTTTAGCATCTTCTATAGCTTTTCTAATAGCTTCAGGAACCTCTTGAGCTTTGGCCATACCTATTCCTACGTGACCATTTTCATCACCTACAACTACTAAAGCACTAAATCTAAAGTTTCTACCACCTTTAACAACCTTAGTAATACGGTTTATGTTAACTACTCTTTCTTTGATATCTAGTTCACTAGCATCTATATGTGTACGTTCCATTAATTCCCCTCCTTCATTAAAATTTAAGTCCAGCCTCTCTAGCGGCTTCAGCTAACTCTTTTATTCTTCCGTGATATACATATCCGCCTCTATCAAAAATTACTTTTTCAACACCCTTTTCCACTGCTCTTTTAGCTATTAGTTCTCCAACCATTTTAGCAGCTTCCTTGTTTCCTGTTGTTTCAACTTTACCATCTAGTTCCTTATCAAGTGTTGAAGCAGAAGCGATTGTGTGACCTTTAAGATCGTCAATTACTTGAGCATATATATGTTTTGAACTTCTATATACGTTTAATCTTGGTCTATCAGGAGTTCCTTGTATTTTATTTCTTAATCTTAAATGTCTTTTCTTTCTTTTTACATTTTTACTTACCTTTTTTAACACCCGTAATCACTCCTTTCTACTTACCTGTCTTACCTTCCTTACGTCTTACGTATTCGCCTTCATATCTTATACCTTTTCCTTTGTAAGGCTCAGGCTTTCTTAATTCTCTTATAACAGCTGCATAGTTTCCAACCTTCTGTTTATCGATACCTTTTACAACTATTTGCGTATTTGATGGAACATCAACCTCTAATCCTTCTGGATCTTCCATCTCTACCGGGTGTGAAAAACCTAAGTTAAGAACTAATTTCTTACCTTGTTTTTGTGCACGATAACCTACACCAACTATTTCTAATTTCTTTTCATATCCTTTAGATACACCCTCTATCATATTAGCTATAAGGGTACGTGTTAGTCCGTGTAATGATTTATGCTTTTTGTTCTCTGTTGGACGCTCTACTGTTATTTCATTATCTTCCATTTTTATTATCATATCTCTGTGAAGTTGTTGTTCTAACTGTCCCTTTGACCCCTTCACAGTGATGTAATTATTGTCATCTATATTAATTTCTACACCATCTGGTATAGATATTGGTAAAAGACCTATCCTTGACATAGTCGCACCTCCTATTCCCTATCAAGTTTAAAAATTACCATACATAGCAGATTACTTCTCCACCTACTCCTTCTTTTCTAGCTACCTTATCAGTAACTATACCCTTTGAAGTTGATAGTACAGCAATTCCTAAACCTCCAAGTACTCTTGGTATTTCATCTTTTTTAGCATAAACTCTTAGTCCTGGCTTAGATATCTTCTTAAGACCAGTTATTACTCTCTCGTTATCTCTTCCATATTTAACCTGTATTCTTATTATACCTTGTTTTTCATCATCTATAACATCAAATCCCTTAATAAAACCTTCGTCTAATAATATTTGAGCTATCGCCTTTTTCATATTAGAAGCTGGGATATCAACAGTTTCATGTCTAGCATTGTTACTATTTCTAATTCTTGTTAGCATATCTGCAATTGGATCAGTCATAACCATTAGAGTTAGCCTCCTTTCATTTTTACCTAATTCTTACCAACTTGCCTTTTTAACTCCAGGAATTTCTCCTTTGTAAGCAAGCTCTCTAAAACATATACGGCAAACGCCAAATTTCCTTAGGTAACCATGTGGTCTACCGCATATTCTACATCTATTGTACGCTCTTGTACTATACTTTGGCTTTCTTTGTTGCTTTATTTTCATTGATTTTTTAGCCACTATTCTTTCCCTCCTTATCTACTTTTTAAAGGGCATACCTAACTGTCCTAATAATTCTTTAGCCTCTTCATCACTTTCAGCTGTAGTAACAACTATGATATCAAATCCTCTTATTTTATCGATCTTATCATATTCTATTTCAGGGAAAATAAGTTGTTCTTTAATACCTAAAGCATAGTTCCCTCTACCATCAAATGATTTAGGAGAAACCCCTCTAAAGTCTCTAACTCTTGGTAATGCTATGTTCATTAACTTATCAAGGAAATAATACATCTTTTCTCCTCTTAAAGTTACCTTACAACCAACAGGCATTCCTTCACGGATTTTGAAGTTAGAAACAGACTTTTTAGCCTTTGTTATAACTGGCTTTTGTCCTGTTATTTCTTTTAATTCTTCAACAGCCGTTTCTAAAGATTTAGGATTGTCTTTTGCCTCTCCTACTCCCATATTTACAATAACCTTTTCAAGTTTTGGAACTTGCATTATATTATCATAATTGAATTTTTCCATTAAAGCTGAAATAACTTCTTCTTTATACTTTGTTTGTAGTCGTGTACTCATTGTTCGTACCTCCTTTCAGTGAAAACTACTAATCTATAACCTCACCGCATTTTTTACATACTCTTACTTTATCTCCGCTGTCTAATACTTTATATCCAACTCTTACGCCCTGTTTATCCTTACCGCAGAATAACATAACGTTTGAGGCATTAATCGGTCCTTCTTGGTGAATTATTCCACCCTGTTGCATCTGTTGAGTAGGTTTCTTATGTTTTGTTAACATATTTACTCCCTCAACTATTACTCTATTTTGTTTAGGATAAGCAGTTAATACTTTTCCTTTTTTACCTTTATCTTTTCCTGTTATAACAACTACTGTGTCACCTTTTTTCACGTGCATAACTACACCTCCTCCTATAGTACTTCAGGTGCTAATGATACTATTTTCATAAACTTACCCGCTCTTAACTCTCTAGTTACAGGTCCAAAGATACGTGTACCAACAGGTTGTTTATCATCTTTTATAACAACAGCCGCGTTTTGATCAAAATTTATATAACTTCCATCTTCTCTTCTAATTTCTTTGCTAGTTCTAACAACCACCGCTTTAACAACCTCACCTTTTTTGACAACACCACCAGGTGTTGCACTTTTGACAGCAGCAACCACTACGTCTCCAACACTAGCGTACCTTCTATTTGTACCTCCAAGAACTCTAATAACTAATAATTCCTTAGCACCAGAGTTATCAGCCACTTTTAGTCTTGATTCTACTTGAACCATGTCTTTACCTCCCTTCGACAATGTAAAGATTATTTAGCTTTTTCTGTTATTTCAACTAATCTCCATCTTTTGTCCTTGCTTAATGGTCTTGTTTCCATAATTTTTACCTTGTCACCTATACGACATTCATTATTTTCATCATGGGCTTTAAACTTAGTTGTTCTTTTAACTGACTTTTTGTATAACGGGTGTGAAACAAAAGTTTCAACCGCAACAACCACAGTTTTATCCATTTTATCACTTACAACTTTTCCTAATCTTACCTTTCTGTTGCCTCTCTCCACGTCTAGTCCTCCTTTCTGGAACTATTATGCATTCATCTTATTTAATTCTCTCTCTCTCAATATAGTCTTAACCCTAGCTATGTCCTTTCGAACAGACTTAATTCTCATAGGATTATCAAGTTGACCGGTAGCTAATTGAAATCTTAAATTAAATAATTCAGATTTTAAATCTCCTAATTTATCATTTAATTCTTGAACAGTTAAATCTCTTAATTCATTAGCTTTCATTGCTTTCACCACCCTCTTCAACTCCATCTTCACGAGTGACAAACTTACATTTGATTGGTAACTTATGAGCCGCTAATCTCATAGCTTCTCTAGCTATCTCTTCAGGTACTCCAGCCATTTCAAATAAAATTCTACCTGGTTTAACAACAGCTACCCAATACTCTGGTGAACCTTTCCCTTTACCCATACGAGTTTCTGCCGGTTGACGAGTTACTGGCTTATCAGGGAAAACTTTAATCCAAATCTTTCCACCTCTTTTAACATATCTTGTCATTGCTCTTCTGGCTGCCTCTATTTGATTTGAAGTTATCCAAGTCGCTTCTAAAGCTTGTAAAGCATATTCACCATAGGCTATTTTATTCCCACGAGTAGCTTTACCTCTCATTCTACCTCTATGAACCTTACGACGTTTAACTCTTTTTGGCATTAACATAATTATTTCCTCCTTCCTGCGAGACTTTATTATTTACCGCTTTTTTTATCCTGTTCATCCTTAACAGTAGGAAGAACTTCTCCTTTACAGATCCAAACCTTCACTCCTATTTTACCGTAAGTAGTGTCAGCCTCCCAGAATCCATAATCGATATCCGCTCTTAATGTATGAAGTGGTATATTACCTTCACTATATCCTTCTGTTCTTGCCATGTCTGCTCCACCAAGTCTTCCAGATACAGCTGTCTTAATACCCTTAGCTCCAGATCTCATAGTTCTTTGGATTGATTGCTTCATAGCTCTTCTGAAAGAAATTCTTCTCTCTAGTTGATTAGCTATATTCTCAGCAACTAATTGAGCACTTAATTCAGGAACTTTAACTTCCTCAACATTTACTATAACCTTCTTACCAGTCATCTTTTCAAGGCCTAGTCTTAATTTTTCAACACCTGAACCGCCTTTACCTATTACCATACCTGGCTTAGCTGTATAAACATTTAGTTTAATTCTATTAGCCGCTCTTTCGATTTCAGTTTTAGAAATCCCAGCTATAAACATTTTCTCTTTTATATATTTACGAATCTTATTATCTTCTATTAGATAGTCTGCAAAGTCTTTCTTATCTGCATACCATTTTGAATCCCAATCTTTAATTACACCAACTCTTAGACCATGTGGGTTAACTTTTTGACCCATTCATATCCCTCCTTTTCTATTCTCTTTCTTTTACTACTACACCTATATGACTATTTCTTTTTCTTATTACATACCCTCTACCTTGGGCTCTTGGTCTCATTCTTTTCATAGTCGGACCTTCATTTGCATATATTTCTGATATATATAAATTTTCTCTATCTAAGTCAAAATTATTCTCCGCATTTGCAACAGCTGATTTAACAACCTTTTCTATTATCTTAGCTCCTTTTTTCGGAGTGTACTTTAAGATTGCAATAGCCTCATCTACATCTTTGCCTCTTACTAAGTCGGCAACTATTTGAGCTTTTCTTGGTGCAATACGAACATATTTAGCTATAGCTTTAGCTTCCACTGGAAGTTCCCTCCTTTACTACTATTTTAGTGTAGTTGATCTTTCCGTATGGTCTCCGTGTCCTCTGAACGTTCTTGTTGGAGCGAATTCTCCTAACTTATGACCAACCATATCTTCAGTAATATAAACTGGCACATGCTTTCTACCATCATAAACCGCTATAGTGTGTCCTATCATTTGTGGAAATATTGTGGAACGACGTGACCACGTCTTTATAACTTTCTTTTCATTTTTTTCATTTAATGTTTCTACCTTTTTAAATAAGTGCTCATCACAAAATGGCCCTTTTTTAACTGATCTACCCATTAAATTGCCTCCTCTCAGTAGAATTTCAAACGACCTTATATATATTTAAACTACTTTCTTTTCTTTCTTCTTCTTACAATCATCTTATCTGATTTTTTATTTTTCTTACGAGTCTTATATCCCATAGTTGGTTTACCCCATGGTGTAACCGGACTTGGCATTCCTATTGGAGTTCTACCTTCACCACCACCGTGTGGATGGTCATTAGGATTCATAACACTACCTCTTACTGTAGGTTTAACACCCATATGTCTCTTTCTTCCAGCCTTACCTATTGTTAAGTTTTCATGGTCTAGGTTTCCAACTTGACCTATTGTAGCTCTACAGTTTATACTCACAAGTCTTGATTCACCAGATGGTAGATTAATTTGTGCATATTTACCTTCTCTAGCCGCAAGTTTAGCTGAGTTTCCTGCAGATCTAACTAATTGACCACCTTTGCCAGGCTTAAGTTCAATATTATGAATAGTTGTACCTACTGGTATATTAGCAAGGGGTAAAGCATTACCAATCTTTATATCCGCCTCTGGACCTGACATTATCATGGCTCCAACTTTTAAGTTTCTAGGAGCTATAATATATCTTTTTTCACCGTCCGCATAATGTATTAATGCTATGTTAGCTGATCTATTTGGATCATACTCTATAGCAGCAACTTTTCCTGGTACTCCATCTTTATTTCTTTTAAAATCTATTATTCTGTATTTTCTTTTAGCTCCACCACCTTTGTGGCGTACAGTTATTTTACCGTGAGCATTTCTTCCACCTTTTCTAGTTAGGCTTACTAATAATGACTTTTCAGGTTCTTTTTTAGTTATTTCTTCAAAAGTTGAAACAGTCATAGTACGTAAACCAGGTGAAGTGGGTTTAAACTTTTTGATTCCCATTCTAAGTTCCCTCCTTTTAGCTTATATTTTATTACATTCCTTCAAAGAACTCTATTTGTTTACTATCCTCAGATAGTTTAACGATTGCCTTTTTCCAATTAGCTCTTCTTCCTTGATGAACTCCCATTCTCTTAAGTTTACCTTTCATGTTCATCGTATTAACCTTAGTTACTGATACATCAAATATTGTTTCTATAGCCTTTTTTATTTCAGTTTTATTCGCTCTTTTATCTACAACAAAAGTGTATTTGCCTTCTGCCATATCATTCATACTTTGCTCAGTTATAACAGGCTTTCTTATTATATCGTGTGGATTACGCATTATGCATACACCTCCTCCACTTTTTTAACCGCATCTTTAGTTATAATCAAAGAATCATAGTTTAGTAAATCATAAACATTTAGTGTATTCACTAATGCTGTTTTCACTTTTCCTAAGTTTCTTGCTGATAATATAAGATTTTCATCTTTTTCACTCATAACTATAAGTGCTTTCTTCTCTGCGTTAATATTTTTCAATATATTTACTACATCTTTAGTTTTAGGTTGATTAAGCTTTAATTCATCTAGAACTATTATATTCTTATCTTCAACCTTAGAACTTAATGCTGACTTCATACCTAATCTTCTTACCTTTTTAGGCAATCTATAACTATAGTCTCTTGGCTTTGGTGCAAATACAACTCCACCACCTGCCCATTGAGGTGCTCTTATACTTCCTTGACGAGCATTACCTGTACCTTTTTGTCTCCAAGGTTTTCTTCCTCCACCTCTTACTTCTGTTCTCGTTTTAGCTGATTGAGTTCCCTGTCTCTTGTTAGCAAGTTGGTTCTTTACAACTTCATATAAAACGTGTTTATTCACTTCTACTCCAAACACACTTTCATTTAACTCCACATCTCCAATTTGCTGTCCAGATACATTATATAAAGCTACCTTTGGCATATCATATCCTCCTTTCTAAAAAAGCTTACTTGGCGCTCTTTATGCTTTCTTTTATTGTTACAACTCCACCTTTAGGTCCTGGAATAGCACCTTTTATTAAAAGTATATTCTTTTCAGTATCTACTTTAGCAACTTCTAGGTTTTGAACCGTAACTTTTTCATGTCCCATATGTCCTGGTAATTTCTTGTTTTTAAATACCTTAGCTGGGTCTGATGCTGCTCCCATTGAACCTGATGATCTGTGGTATTTAGAACCATGACCCATAGGTCCTCTACTAAAGTTATGTCTCTTAATTGAACCCTGGAATCCCTTACCTTTTGATATTCCAGTCACATCAATTTTACTTCCTGCTTCAAAGGTGTCAACCTTTATTTCCTGTCCTACCTCGTAATCATCTATGTTTTCCACTCTAAATTCAACTAAGTGTCTTTTATAATCAACGCCAGCCTTGTCAAAATGACCTTTCATAGGCTTATTGGCTTTCTTCTCTTTCATATTCTTATATCCTACTTGGATCGCATTGTATCCATCTTTATCTTCAGTTTTCTTTTGTATAACTTGAACTGAATCTGCCTCTACCACAGTTACTGGTATAACAGCACCATCTTCTGTGAATATTTGAGTCATACCTACTTTTTTTCCTAAAATTCCTTTCATTTTTACACCTCCTGATATCTTACAGCGGATTATACCTTTGTACAATCATACTAAGCAGAGTGTAAAATCCTATATCTATATGAATCTTCCACTCATTTAACTTACGCCTTTATTTCAATACTTACTCCAGCTGGTAAGTTAAGCTTTGTTAAAGCCTCTACTGTTTTGTTTGTTGGCTTTAAAATGTCGATTAATCTCTTATGAGTTCTTTGCTCAAATTGTTCTCTAGAGTCTTTGTACTTATGAACAGCTCTCAAAATTGTAACAACTTGTTTTTCAGTTGGAAGTGGTATAGGTCCTGAAACCTCTGCTCCTGTTCTTTTAGCTGTTTCTACAATCTTTTGTGCTGATACATCAAGAACCTCATGATCGTAAGCTTTTAATCTTATTCTAATCTTATTGCTAGCCTTTGCCATTTACATTTCCCTCCTTTTATCGCATGCTTTTTGGTACATACGACATGGAATCGCCCATACACTTAACCGGGTGTGTTGTTTTCAACCAATTAAAATAGGACAATACCAGCCGCCCGATCTCCGGACATTCTCCGCAAAAATTCCCTTAGATTTAAGCAACCTTTTGCTTCATCACATGCAAATCACATACCACTATATTCTATATTAAATCTACTTAAAATTCAAGGGGTTAAAGCAATTTTTTTTATATTTTTCTTTAATATTTTGTCATATTTAAAACACATAACTAAATAGCTTTACATTTTAAATGCTAAAAGAAGGGCTATCCCCTTCTTTTAGCATTTTATTTAGTTGAGTTTTAATTACTCTATTATTTCAGTAACAACTCCAGCTCCTACTGTTCTACCACCTTCACGAATAGCAAATCTTAATCCATCTTCCATTGCTATTTGTGTGATTAATTCAACATTAAATGTTGCATTGTCTCCAGGCATTATCATTTCTGTTCCTTCTTCTA